>JAQGNK010000329.1 GCA_028291905.1 Polaromonas sp. | reverse complement strand
TCCGCCGCCACCGATTTTTCCCCATTGACGCAGGCGTCCAGCCTGGGCGCCGAAGACATGGTGGTCACCCACCTGATGCACGAGGCCGGCCTGCTCAACCCGGCCAGCGCCAGCATCTTCGTGCTCGACACCGGCATGCTGCATGCTGAAACCGTGGCGCTGATCGCCCGCATCGAGGCGCGCTACCCGGTCAGGGTCGAGGTCTATCGCCCCGACGCCGACACCGCCTCGGCCTTCGTGCAGGCCAACGGCCTAGACGCGATGTACAAGAGCCTGGGCCTGCGCAAGCAGTGCTGCCACATCCGCAAGATGGAGCCGCTGGAGCGTGCCCTGGCCGGCAAAAAGGGCTGGCTGACCGGCCTGCGCCGGGAGCAGTCGGCCGCCCGGGCCGAAGTGCATGACATCGAGCAGCAGCCCGAGCGCGCCAAGATCAACCCGCTGGTCGAGTGGACGCAGGGCGACATCTGGCACTACATCTCGCAAAACGAGATTCCCTACAACCCGCTGCATGACCAGTTCTTCCCCAGCATCGGCTGCGCGCCCTGCACCCGCGCCGTGACGCTGGGCGAGGATTTCCGCTCCGGCCGCTGGTGGTGGGAAAACGAAAGCGCCAAGGAATGCGGCCTGCATGTGGCCGCCGACGGCACCCATGAAGCGCAGGAACCGGCCGCGTTCGAGCCCGCTTCAAGCGTTTTCAGCAGCATCATTCCCATCCGAGAAATACCCGCATGAACGCCAGAGACGACTCCCAGTTGCTCGCCAAGCTGAGCAATTCCCACCTCGACGCGCTGGAGGAAGAAACCATCTTCATCCTGCGCGAAGTCGCCGCCGCGTTCGAGCGGCCGACGCTGCTGTTCTCGGGCGGCAAGGATTCGCTGGTGATGCTCAAGTGCGCCGAAAAAGCCTTCGGCGTCGGCCACATCCCGTATCCGCTGCTGATGATCGACACCGGCCACAACTTCCATGAAGTGACTGATTTCCGCGACTCGCGGGCCAAGGAACTCGGCGCCGAGCTGATCGTTCGCAACGTCGAGGACTCGATGAAGCGCGGCACGGTGCGGCTGGCCCATCCGGGCGAATCGCGTAACGTGCACCAGTCAGTCACGCTGCTCGAAGCCATCGATGAATTCCGCTTTGACGCGCTGATCGGCGGCGCCCGGCGCGACGAGGAAAAGGCTAGAGCCAAGGAGCGCATCTTCTCGCACCGCGACAGCTTCGGCCAGTGGCAGCCCAAGGCCCAGCGGCCCGAACTCTGGACGCTGTTCAACACCCGGCTGCAGCCCGGCGAGCATTTCCGCGTGTTCCCGATCTCCAACTGGACAGAGCTCGACGTGTGGCAGTACATCGAGCGCGAAAAGATCGAGCTGCCCTCGCTCTACTACGCGCACCAGCGCAAGGTGGTCGAGCGCAAGGGCCTCCTGGTGCCGGTCACCGACCTCACGCCTGCACGCGGCGACGAACAGGTCGTTGAAAAGACCGTGCGTTTTCGCACCGTCGGCGACATCACCTGCACCTGCCCGGTGGACAGCACGGCAGCGACTGCCGCCGAGATCGTGATCGAGACGCTGGCCGCCGACGTGAGCGAACGCGGCGCGACGCGCATGGACGACAAAACCTCGGACGCTTCGATGGAAAAGCGCAAGAAAGACGGGTACTTCTGATGAGCACTATGGATTTGATAGCTGGCAGCGCAGACATTGCAAGCGCCACAGGCCAAAAAGACCTTAAATCGGCGTTGAAGTTCATCACCTGCGGCTCGGTCGATGACGGCAAGAGCACGCTGATCGGCCGCCTGCTGGTGGACAGCAAGGCGGTGCTGCAGGACCACCTGGCCGGCGTGCAGCGGGCCGGTGAGACCGACCTGGCGCTGCTGACCGACGGCCTGTCGGCCGAGCGCGAGCAAGGCATCACGATTGACGTGGCCTACCGCTACTTCGCCACCGAGACCCGCAAGTTCATCATCGGCGACGCGCCCGGCCATGAGCAGTACACCCGCAACATGGTCACCGCCGCCTCCAGCGCCGACGCCGCCGTGGTGCTGGTCGATGCGACCAAGCTCGACTGGAAAAACCCGTCCATGGAGCTGCTGCAGCAAACCCGCCGCCATTCGCTGCTGGTCAACCTGCTGCGCGTGCCGTCCATCGTGTTCGCGGTCAACAAGCTCGACGCGGTGCAAGACCCCGCCCTCGCCTACCGCAACATCAGCGGCGCGCTGGCGGCCTTTGCCGAGGCCGCGAAAATCCCGGTCACAGCCACCGTGCCGGTATCCGCCCTGAAAGGCTTCAACGTGGTCGATGCCAAGCCCGGCTGGTGCGGCTATGAAGGCCTGTCGCTGCTGCAGCTGCTCGAAACGCTGCCCGGCACGCCGGCTGAGACAGCGGAAGCCTTTTCCTTTCCGGTGCAATGGGTCGAGAAGTTCTCGTCCTCGTCCGACACGTCGCAGGGGCGGCGGGTTTTCTGGGGCCGCGTGGCCACCGGCGGCGTCGAGGTCGGCCAGAGCGTGACCATCCTGCCGAGCGGGCAATCCGCCGTCGTGGCCCAGGTGCTGGGCCACACGCGCCAGCCGAAGTCGGTGCTGGCGGGCCACAGCGCCGGCATCGTGCTCGACCGCGAGGTCGATGTGTCGCGCGGCGACTGGCTGCTGGCGCCAAATACCTTCACGCCCTCGCGCGAGCTGGCGGTGACCATGGCCTGGATGGACGACGAGCCGCTGGTGGCGGGCCGCGTCTATTGGGCCTTGCAGGGCCACCGCTGGGTCAAGGCCAAAATCAAGCGCATCGTGCACAAGCTCGATGTCAACACCCTGGCCGAGGAAGACGCCAGCGCGCTGCCGCCCAACGCCATCGGCCATGTCGAGCTGAGCCTGCAGGAGCCGCTGGTCACCCTGCCCTACCTGCGTTCGCGCATCCTGGGCTCGCTGGTGCTGGTCGATACCGCCTCGCACAAGACTTCCGGCGCCGCGCTGGTCCTGTAACCCTTTTCCTGTTTTTTAACCCCGTTGCGAATCCTTTTTTGAAGCCTTGCCAGACAAGTCTGTTTTTCAAAACCATACTTTTGTAATCCGTAGATTTTCAAAGGTATGTGTTTCCTCAATCGACCCGTCAGGCATTGCCTTAAAATTCAGGGTTTCCACTGACCCGCCCATAAAACCATGACACACGTCGTTTCCGATTCCTGCATCCGCTGCAAATACACCGATTGCGTGGACGTCTGCCCCGTGGACTGCTTTCGCGAAGGCCCGAACATGCTGGTGATCGACCCGGACGAATGCATCGATTGCGCCGTGTGCATTCCGGAATGCCCGGTCAACGCCATTTATGCCGAGGAAGACCTGCCGGCCGATCAGCTGCATTTCATCAAGATCAATGCCGACCTGACGCATGCGGCCGGCTGGAAAAGCATCACCAAGCGCAAGGAGCCCTTGCCCGATGCGGATGACTGGAAAGACAAGACTGGCAAGTTGCCTGAATTGGTACGCTGAGCGCGCCTATCGGCAGGGACGACGCTCGATACGCTGGTCATCCCAGGCGTTTTAGAAATTCAGGTCAGGACATCATGGAACTCCAGCTGAACCAGGAAGTGGTCAACACTGCCGCCCGGCACGACGGCCCCATCGAAACCGATGCGGTCATCGTGGGGGCCGGCCCGGTCGGCCTGTTTCAGGTGTTCGAGCTGGGCTTGCTTGAAATCAAGGCTCATGTCATCGACGCGCTGGCCTACCCCGGCGGCCAGCCGATTGAGCTGTACCCCGACAAGCCGATCTATGACATTCCGGCAATTCCTGTCTGCACCGGCAAGGAACTGACCGACAACCTGCTCAGGCAGATCGAGCCTTTTGGCGCGACCTTTCACTTCAACCAGGAAGTCAGCAGGGTCGAAAAGCAGGAAGACGGCCGATTTTTTGTCGAAACCTCCAAGGGCACGCGCTTCCTGACCAAAACCATCTTCATCGCCGCCGGTGTGGGCGCCTTCCAGCCCAAGCTGCTGCGGGTCGAGGGACTGGAAAAGTTCGACGACAGCCAGTTGTTCTACCGCGTCAGGAACCCCGCCGACTTTGCCGGCAAGAACCTGGTGGTCATCGGCGGTGGCGACTCCGCGCTCGACTGGGCCTTGAACTTGGCCGCCGAAGGGCCGAACCAAGCCGAAAGCGTCATCCTGATCCACCGCCGCGATGGCTTCCAGGCAGCGCCCGCCAGTGTTGCCAAGATGCGGGCACTGTGCGACGCCTATGAAATGCAGTTTCTCGTCGGCCAGGTGACCGGATACGAGGAAAAGGACGGCAGGCTGACAGCGGCCAAGGTGACGGGTGCCGATGGCATCACCCGCGTGGTGCCGCTCGATGTGCTGCTGGTGTTCTTCGGGCTGTCGCCCAAGCTGGGGCCGATTGCCGATTGGGGCCTGGACATCGAGCGCAAGCAGCTCAAGGTGGACACGGAGAAATTTTCCACCAATGTTCCGGGCATTTTTGCAGTGGGCGACATCAACACTTATCCCGGCAAGAAAAAGCTGATCCTGAGCGGCTTTCACGAATGCGCGCTGGCGGCATTCGGTGCTGCGCCTTTCATTTTCCCGGACAGGAAAGTCCAGCTGCAGTACACCACGACCAGCTCCAGGCTGCACAAGGTGCTGGGCGTGGAGTCGCCGGTTTTCGACTGATCCACATTTCATGCTTCGGCTGCCATGAATCCCAGCCTGCGCCATGCAGGCTTTTTCACTTGATGACGACCTGTAGCAGCCGGCTTGCAGGCCAATGTTCCGCTTAAAGCCTTCTACAATCCATTCGTGTTCGCAAGAGCATTTCGCTGGGGGTGTTGCTGCTGTTTTGATTAAAAACCGGCAGTGACTGAGAAAGTCCCTTTGAACCTGATTGAGGTAATCCTCGCGCAGGGAAGCCCAAGTTTCAGACATCCGGTGTCAACCCGGATGCCTGGCAAGCCGACCTGCCATTAACGAACGGAACTGTTGATGGCTTCCACACCTATTTCCTCTGCCAGCGGCAATACCGCGCTCACGCCCCTGCCCGAAGGCGAGCGCCTCTTCGGCTGGCGCGACCACGCAGCGCTGTGGCTCAGCCTGGGCGTCGGCTTGCTGGTCATGCAGATCGGCGCCTACCTGGTGCCAGCCCTGGGAACGCAGGCTGCGCTGGCAGTCATTGTTTGTGGCTCGGTACTGGGGGCAGGGCTGCTGGCCTGGACCGCCAAGATTGGCTGCGACAGCGGCCTGTCAAGTGCCGGGCTGATGCATGCCACGTACGGCAGCAGCTTTGCGCGCCTTCCGGTTCTGCTTAATATTGTCCAGCTGATTGGCTGGACCACTTTCGAGCTGGTCGTCATGCGCGACGGCACGGTGGCTATCGCGCGGCAATCGGGCAGCTTTACCGGCAGTCTATGGCCCGTCCTGGCCACCTTGCTATGGGGTGCGGTGCTTCTGGCCTTGCTGTCCGCCTCCATGGTCAAGCTGGTGCGTAAATTCATTGGCCGCTATGGGTTGCCGCTGGTCATTGCGTCACTTCTGTGGCTGAGCTGGCAATTTCTCTCGAAGGCCAATGCGCAAGGCTTTTCTGCCTTGTGGAATCGCACGGGTGACGGCAGCATGAGCACCTTGTCGGCACTAGACTTGGTCATTGCCATGCCGGCGTCCTGGCTGCCGCTGGTTGCTGACTTTGCGCGCCATGGCCGCAACGGCAACAGCGCCCTGCGCGGAACCTGGCTCGGCTATGCCGTGGCCAATATCTGGTGCTATGCGCTGGGATTGCTGGTGGCGCTGACGACGCCCAGCACCGACTTGGTGACAGCGCTGCTGCTGGCGCAAGGCGGGCTTATCGCACTGGGGCTGATTCTGATCGATGAGGTGGACAACGCTTATGGCGATCTGTACTCAGGTTCAGTCGCCGGGCACAGCCTGAAGCCCGGCTGGAATATTCGGCGCTGGGGCATGGGGCTGGCGGTCCTGTGCACCAGCCTGGCCTTGGTACTGCCAATGCATAGCCTGGAGCCATTTCTTCTCATGCTCAGCTCGGTTTTTGTTCCACTCTATGGCGTTATTCTGGCGCGACTGGCCGGCCAGGCCCATGTGTATTCCGCCATGAGCGAACGCAGAGTGAACACAAGCGCAGTCGCCATCTGGCTGCTAGGGGTTGCCTGCTACCACCTGTGCGCGCAATTGGCGCCGCAATGGGGCGCTGCCCTGCCGACCCTGGCACTGACTTTTGTGCTGGCCTGGTGTACCCGCGCAGTCGCCAGCAACCCAGGCATCAGCGCAACGGTGTGAGCCGCAGGGGCAATGGCGCATAAGCGTGGTTCAACGGCCCACTGCCAGCGCCGGTGCGCGCACCGGTCCCCGCCTCAAGCGCAGCGCGGACGTAGGCACGCGCCTCCTGAACAGCTTGCAGTAAATCAGCGCCCAGTGCCAGATGCGCCGCGATGGCAGACGACAGCGTGCAGCCTGTGCCATGGGTGTTCGCCGTGCGGATACGGGGCGCCCGCATCCAATGCGTCAGGCCGCTTTTCGTCAACAGAAGATCACTGACCAGATCGCCTGGCAAATGGCCGCCTTTGAGCAAAACCGCTGGCGCGCCCATCCGCAGCAACTCCTGCGCCGCAATCTCCATTTCGCCTTCGCTGCGCAATGGCCTGCCCACCAACAATGAAGCTTCGTCCAGATTGGGGGTAATTAAAAGCGCTCGATGGAACAGTTCGCGCACCAGCATGGTGATGGCCGGGTCGTCTATCAGCACTGCGCCGCTGGTTGCCACCATGACGGGATCCAGCACTACTTTTTGCAAGGCATGGCGTTCAATCGCCTCTGCGACCGTCTGCACGATCTCTGGCGCATGAAGCATGCCGATCTTTACCGCATGGACACCGATGTCTTCAATTACCGCATCTATCTGATCACGCAGCATTTGCGGGGGCACACCATGAATGGCACGCACCCCCAGCGTATTTTGGGCGGTCAAGGCTGTGATGGCCGTCATGCCATAGCAGCCCAGAGCCTCAAAAGTCTTCAAATCAGCCTGAATACCCGCGCCACCGCCGCTATCGGAGCCTGCAATTGACAATACCCGCGTGTATTCGAATAAATGGGTCATAAGCGGAATTTCAGGGGTCATTGATCTATTTTCATACTTCTAATGGTTGTCGCCTTCGATGCAAGCGCTCAACGCAAGACTGCTGGCAGTTTATCTGCTGGGCAGTGGTACTCCAGCCTTGAAAGTGCTTGCTGACGTTATTTCCGTGTGGATGAAAAACTGGTTGGACAGCGCCCATCTAGCGGTGGTTTGTTAAACACAGCGTGGTCACGGTCACGATGCCGCTGTCGATTTTCCCGACCGAACCCAGGTACTGGCGCGCCACATGATCGGTGGTGCTGCCGTCCTTGCGGTGTTCCCTGTCATTAATGATAAGTACACCGTGCGCCGAAGCGCTAATGGCCAGCAGCGCCAGGCGCCTGGCATTGATCGCCTCGGCATCCCAGGCGGCCTCGCACAGGAAGAACTGCAGCCGCTGCACCTCGGCCGCCTGGGCCAGCGGCTCGGCGCCGGCTAGCGCCGCCAGTGTTTCAGGAACCGGTCGCGCGGCAGCAGCAAGCCCGACAGATAGGTTTGAAAACCAGGGCGCTGAGCCAACGTCAGAAAAAAAGGTCTAACTGCCCTGCAAACGCTTCCAGTGGTCCGGGCGCAGGAGGACAAGAAAGATGAACAGACATGATGCAAACCCTCCTGCCGCCTGGACAAAATGGGCCATTCTTGATTCAACAAACTAACGCTAGACTGGCCCGCATGAGCGACTCTCCTGCCCCGGCTTTCTCGCGTGACCGCCTTGCCTGCTATTTTCTGAGTGGCCAGACCCTGCGCAGCCGCAGCGTGAGCGATGTCGTGCTGTCAAGCATGCTCGACGTGCCCACGCTGCCTGCCCGGCTGCTGGCAGA
>JAQGNK010000319.1 GCA_028291905.1 Polaromonas sp. | reverse complement strand
GACGATCTGGCCGTTCTTGGCTTCCTTGCCTTGCTTGACGGCCAGCAAGTCGCCGTCCATGATGCCGGCGTCCCGCATGCTCATGCCGCGCACCTTGAGCAGGTAGTCGGGTTTTTGCTGAAACATGCTGCTCTCCAGCACATAGGTCCGCTCGATATGCTCCTGCGCCAGGATCGGGTTGCCCGCAGCCACGCGCCCGACCAGCGGCAAGGAAAGCTGGGCCAGGCCATGCATGGCCTGGGCAAAGGGCTTCATGGGTGAGTCGCTGAAGACATCGGCGCGCAGCCGGATGCCGCGCGAGGTTCCGCTGACCAGCTCGATGACACCCTTCTTAGCCAGCGCCTTCAGGTGTTCTTCGGCCGCATTGGGCGAGCGAAAACCCAGTTCGGCAGCTATCTCGGCACGGGTGGGCGGCGCACCGGTGCGGGCAATGGCATTGCTGATGAGCTCGAGAATTTGCGCCTGCCGGGCGGTAAGCTTGGGCCTATCGGAAGACAAATCGGTGAAATTGTTGAAAGCGCGCATAAGCTGTGAGTCCTTGAGTTTTTAACCCTGTAGTGCCTGGAATTTTCGCAAAAAGCCGAAACCAACAAGCAATAATCAAAAAACTGTATGAATGTCCAGTAACTGTATTTTTATACAGCTTTGAAGAAAAAGCAAGTACGCATCATGAAACTTCAAAATCTTGTGATCCTGGGAACCGGCGGAACCATTGCGGGCCAGGCCGGCAATGCCCTTGACAACATTGGCTACACCGCTGCCCAGGTGGGCATTGAGCAGCTGCTGGCAGCTATTCCGGCGCTGCACCGGAGCGGGCCGGTGATGGCCGAGCAGGTATCGCAAATCGACAGCAAGGACATGAGCTTTGCCGTCTGGACGCGCTTGGCCGAGCGGGTGAGGCATTTTCTGGCCCGCGATGATGTGCAGGGGATTGTCATCACCCATGGCACCGACACACTGGAGGAAACCGCCTATTTCTTGCAGGCCGTCTGCCAGCCCCACAAGCCGGTGGTTCTCACCTGCGCCATGCGCCCGGCCACCGCGCTGGCGCCCGACGGTCCGCAAAATGTCCTCGATGCCGCCGTGGTCGCCCGCCATGAAGGCGCCAGGGGTGTGGTCGTTGTCTGCGCCGGAACGATTCACAGCGCCCTGGATGTGCAGAAGGTGCATACCTACCAGCTCGACGCCTTTGGCTCGGGCGACGCCGGCCCGATTGGCTATGTTGAGGAAGGAAAACTGCGGTTGGTGCGAAATTGGCCTTTGGCGCAGGTGCCGTATGCGCAAGATGCTATTAAAAATGTAGCAAATTGGCCACAGGTTGAAATCATCATGAACTACGCGGGCGCCAGCGCTGCGCTGGTGCAGGCTTTGGTGGCGCAAGGCGTTCGGGGGCTGGTGGTGGCTGCCACCGGCAACGGCACGCTGCACCATGCGCTGCAGGATGGGTTGCTCCAGGCCCAGGCTGCGGGCGTCAGGGTGGTGCGTTCGACGCGCTGCGTCAATGGCCGGGTGCTGCCGCTGTCGGACGACGCCATCCAAGACTCCCAAGGCCTGAGCCCGGTGAAGGCGCGGGTGGCGCTGATGCTGGAGTTGATGGCGCGTGACGCGCGGGGTTCAGCCTGATTCGGCTTTGGAAGCGGGCATGAAAAAGCCATCCCGAAGGATGGCTCCCGATTCCAGGTCCACGCGGGGCGAGGTGTCAATTAATCCGACAGGGCCTTGAACACCCTGGCAGTGATTTCCTCGACAGTGCCCATGCCGCTGATGGCGCGGTATTTGGGCGCTTCATCGGGCGCGGCCTTGGCCCATTCAGAGTAATACGCCACCAGCGGGCGGGTCTGGGCGCTGTACACCTGCAGCCGGCGGGTGACGGTTTCTTCCTTGTCGTCCTCGCGCTGGATCAGCGGCTCGCCGGTCACGTCGTCCAGCCCTTCGGCCTTGGGCGGGTTGTACTTCACATGGTAGGTCCGGCCCGAGACGCTGTGCGAGCGGCGTCCGCTCATGCGCTCGATGATGGCGTCGAACGGCACGTCGATTTCCAGCACGTAATCGAGCTTGACGCCTGCAGTCTTCATGGCGTCGGCCTGCGGGATCGTGCGCGGGAAGCCGTCGAACAGGAAACCCTGCGCGCAGTCGGGCTGGGCAATGCGTTCCTTCACCAGGTTGATGATCAGGTCGTCGCTGACCAGGCCGCCCGAATCCATGATTTTCTTGGCTTCAATGCCCAGCGGCGTCCCAGCCTTGACGGCGGCGCGCAGCATGTCGCCGGTCGAAATTTGGGGAATGCCGAATTTCTGGCAAATGAAAGTGGCCTGTGTCCCTTTGCCCGCGCCAGGCGCGCCCAACAAAATAAGTCTCATGGATGTCCTCGGATTATTATGAAATTTGTCAATCGAACGTATGGCCAGTAGGCCGATTGGCCCGTTGCCTGCTCGATGTTGTCAGCATGAATGCCAGCGCTTGCAGCATGCGGCTCGTCTTCTTTACAAGGATATCACGCGCACTCCTGACGCCAGCTTACACAGCGGCTGGCCCGTGCGGATCATCGGCCAGCAGCTGGCGCACGCGCTCGAGGTCGTCGGGCGTGTCCACGCCGGCGCCCGGCGCATCCTCGGTCAGGTGAACGGCAATGCGCAAGCCGTGCCACAGGGCGCGCAGCTGCTCGAGGGATTCGAGTTGCTCCAGCGGCGCTTGCGGCAACAGGGGAAACCGGCGCAGGAAGCCGACCCGGTAGGCATACAGGCCTACATGGCGCAACGGCCGGGGCAGCGGGCTGCCGGCCTCCCACCAGGCCTTGCCGGAAAAATCGCGTGCGGCGGGGATGGGCGCGCGGCTGAAATACAGCGCGGTCTGGCGGGCATCGAGCACGACCTTGACGACGTTCGGGTTGAGCAGGTCGGCCATCTGGTCAATCGGATGCGCGGCGGTGCTCATGGCGCAGTCCGGCCTCGCCTCCAGCAAGCGGGCCACCGCATTGATCAGCGCCGGGTCGATCAGGGGCTCGTCCCCCTGCACGTTGACCACGATGTCCTCATCCGCCAGGCGCAGCACGCTGCAGGCCTCGGCAAGCCGGTCGCTGCCGCTGGGATGGTCTGCGCGGGTCAGCACCGCCTGGACCCCAAAAGCGGCGCATTGTTCGATGATGTCGGCGCTGTCAGTGGCCACCACGGTGCGCAGTGCAGCGCTTTGCAGGGCGCGCCGGGCCACCCGCACCACCATTGGCAGGCCGTTGATATCGGCCAGCGGCTTGTTTGGCAGCCGGGTCGAGGCCAGGCGCGCCGGAATCAGGACGGTGAAGCTCATGCGGGCCTCACAGGCCAAGCTCTTCGTCGGTCAGCGTTCGCGCTTCGGTTTCAAGCAGCACCGGAATGCCGTCGCGCACCGGGTAGGCCAGGCGGGCGCTGCGCGAGATCAGTTCCTGCCTCTCGCGGTCGTAGTCAAGTGGGCCTTTGGTGACGGGGCAGACCAGCAGTTCAAGTAGTTTGGTGTCCATGGGCAGATGGTAGTTGAGAAAATCGCGCCGCCAGCAGGGCATCCAGGGAGGTGAAGAAAGCCGGCTCGGGTAAGAATTCGAGCGGAACCGCCAGCAATTTCAATTCTGACGGAGCCGGCAGCGCAAACAGCTTGATGGCATCTTTTTCCGTGCACAGCACGGTCCGGCCTGCCAGTGCGCCCAGGTCATCAGTGGTGAACGCATGATGATCTGGAAGGCCCAGCGTTTTTTCCAGCGTCAGGCCTCGTGCCCTGAGCATGCCGAAGAATGCTTCGGGGCTGGCAATGCCGGCCAGGGCCAGCAGGGGCTGATGCTGCAGGGTGCTTAAAGCCACGCGGCTGCCGTCAGCGGCAACGGCATGGTCAGCGAGCCTGCGGCGCGAAGCGTGGCCCGCGAAAGCCGGTTTCTGGCCAGTGTGCAGCACCAGGTCCACGCCTTGCCGCAGGCGCTCGGGCCAGGGTTCGCGCAACGGGCCGGCGGGCAGCAGCCAGCCATTGCCGACGCCTCTGTCGTCGAACACCACGATTTCAATGTCGCGCTCAAGCGCATAGTGCTGAAGGCCGTCGTCGCACACCACGACGCTCGTGGCCGGGTAAGCCGCCAGCAAGTCCCGCACTGCCCGGGTTCTCTGGCGCGCTACAAAAACAGGAGCGCCTGACGCATGCTGGATAAGCGCAGGCTCATCCCCGGACTCATGAACCGGCGTGTCCGGCCTGACTTCCAGGCTGTCATCGGCCAAACGCCCGTAGCCGCGGGAAACCACGCCCACATTCAAGCCCTGGGCCTGCAGATGCTTCACCAGCGCCATGACCAGCGGGGTTTTTCCGGCGCCTCCGGCAACGACATTGCCCACCACGATGACAGGCACGTTGAACCGCTCTGAGGCCAGCAGGCCGTGCTGGTATAAAGACCGGCGCAGGCGCACCAGCAACAGGTGAATTTGCGCCACCGGCCACAACAGGCAGGCCAGCGGCCCCCGGCTGAGCCAGGCTTTTTGCAAAATTTGTTTCAAGATACCTGCTTTGACACCTTGGCGACCTGGCAGCCAAGCCCGAAGGCTCAGTTCGCGCCTGCCTGCGCAGCGCTCTGGGTGGCAAAGGTGATCTGCGTCAGGCCCTGGCGCCGGGCAGCCTCCATGACCGTGATGACGGCCTGGTGGGTCGCGCTGGCGTCGGCGCTGATGATGATGACGCTGTCCTTGCCGGCTTTGGCCCCCAGGGCGAGCGCCGTGCCCAGCGCTTCGATCCCGCGTCCATTGACCGCGGTTTTATTGATCATGTAGCGACCATCGCTGCTGACCGCGACGATGACTTCCTTGGGGTAGTCGCGCTGCTGCGCGGCATTGGCGGTCGGCAGCTTCACCTGGAGTTCGGTGAACTTGCTGTAGGTGGTGGACAGCATCAAAAAGATGAGCACCACCAGCAACACATCAATGAAGGGAATCAGGTTGATTTCCGGCTCGTCACGCGCATAGGGACGGAAATTCATTTACTTGCGCAGCACGTTGAGGTGGCGGGCGAAGCGCTCGGCCGCCAGCTCCATGGTCAAGAGGTAGCCATCGACCTGGGCACGGAAGTAGCGCCAGAAAATCAGCGCCGGTATGGCGACCATCAGGCCGAACGCCGTGTTGTACAGCGCCATCGAAATCCCCTGCGCCAGTTGAGCCGGATTGCCGCCCCCTGCGCTCGCGCCGTTGCCTGTCTGGGCGCCGAAAATCTCGATCATGCCAATGACCGTGCCCAGCAGGCCCAGCAAGGGCGCGGCTGAAGCAATTGTGGCCAGTGCAGCCAGGTAGCGCTCCAGCTTGTGCGCCGCCTGACGGCCGGCGCCTTCCAGGGTTGTGCGCAAATCGGCTTCGCTGATGCGCGGGTTGGCACTGAGTGCGCGCAGGCCGCTACCCAGCACTTCGCCCAGAATGGAGTTCTGTTCCAGCTTCAGCACCACATCGAGCGGCGGAACGGTGGAGCGCGAGACGATCATGGCTTCCGCCAATAGCTTGGGCGGCGCGACCTTGCGTGTTCTCAGGCTCGAAAACCGCTCGATGATGAGTGCCAACGCCACTATGGAACACGCTAGCAGAGGCCAGATCGGCCAGCCTGCGGCTTGTATGATCGAAAACAATGCACGTCTCCAGGGAATAGGGGTGCTGGATTATGGCGCACCCAACAGTTCGCCGAATGCCTGCTTTGCCAGCGTCGCGTCGGGCGTTTGCATTAGCAAGTTATTCCAAGGTAACGCACAAAATCTGTGGATAACTTTGTGGATAAGTCCATGCGGGACAGGCTTCAGGCCGCGCCAGAGCGTGATTTTGACAGAATGATGAAAATTTAAGCAGTAATAATTCATTAAAAATCAATGACTTACACCGATTTATCAGGCTTTCCAAAGGGCCGCAGCATATTCAATGCCTGCATTGCGGCGCCTGTGGAATACTATTTTTCCCTGTTTGCTGGAGCGCCTCATGGCTGAGGCTTTTTTGCCGGGCAAACAGCTGGACGGCGCGCCGCTTGAAGGGGCTGGCATCTGGCCGGTGGGCGCATTGCTGCGCGCTATTGCCGACAGCCTGGAAGGGCAATTCAATCCGGTCGCGGTGCAGGGGGAGCTGACCGGATTTTCAAGGGCGGCCAGCGGTCACTGCTATTTTTCGCTTAAAGATGCCCAAGGGCAGGTTCGCTGCGCCATGTTCCGCCGTGCAGCCGGTTTGCTAGAATTTTCGCCCCGCGACGGCCAGCTGGTTGAATTGCGCGGACGGCTGGGTGTCTATGAGCCGCGTGGCGAGTTGCAGCTGGTGGTCGAGTCGATGCGGCAGGCCGGGCAGGGCAGCCTGTTCGAGCAGTTCTTGCAACTCAAGGCCCGGCTTGAAGCTGAAGGCCTTTTTGCATCGGCCCGCAAGCGCCCGCTGCCGGTCATGCCGCGCGGCATTGGTGTGGTCACTTCATTGGGTGCTGCGGCGCTGCATGACGTGGTGACCGCCCTGCAGCGGCGCGCCCCGCACATTCCCGTCGTGGTCTATCCAGCCAGCGTGCAGGGCGCCCAAGCGGCCGCAGAACTGCGCGAGGCGGTGCTCAAGGCCGGCCTGCGGCAAGCCATCGATCGGGTCGATGTGCTGCTGGTGGTGCGCGGCGGCGGCGCCATGGAGGATTTATGGGCCTTCAACGATGAGCAGCTGGCGCGGGCCATCGTGGCCTCACCCATGCCAGTGGTTTGCGGTGTGGGGCATGAGACGGATTTCACCATTGCCGACTTTTGCGCCGATGTGCGGGCGCCAACGCCGACGGCTGCGGCCGAGTTGTGCGCGCAGCCGCAAACCGCTTGGCTGGGCGCGCTGGACCAGGTTTTTTCGCGCCTGCAAAACGGCGTTGACCGGCAGATGCAGATCCACAACCAGCGGCTGGACCGGGCTGCGTCCCGTGTCAGCCAGCCTTCGCATTTGGTGACGCGGCAGCAGGCTAGGCTGGCTGGCATCGCTCAGAGCCTGAACCATGCCATGCGCTCGACAGTGCGGCATGAACAGACCCGGCTGCGAACCTTGAGCAATGAATTTCCAGGGGAAATTGCCGTAAGCCTGCAGCGCAGCCGCCATCGACTCGAACGCGCGAGCCTGCGCCTTGAGTTGCTGGATCCTCAGCTGGTGTTGCAGCGCGGCTATGCCTGGCTGGCCGATCTACATGGCCAGCCCGTCACCAGCGTGAAAGTGACCCATGCCGGACAGCCGCTAAGGGCAACCCTTGCGGATGGCGAGGTCGATTTAACGGTGAGCCCCCGCCGGTTGATTTAGTTTTTACAATGCCCCTTGAATGTCAATGGACATCTCATCAACGACCACGAGGAAAATTATGGAACACACACTGCCCCCGCTCCCGTATGCGATTGACGCACTGGCTCCGCATTACAGCCAGGAAACCCTTGAGTACCACCATGGCAAGCACCACAACGCCTACGTGGTCAACCTCAACAACCTGCAAAAAGGCAGCGAGTTCGAATCCATGACGCTTGAAGAAATCGTCAAGAAATCCAGTGGCGGCGTGTACAACAATGCAGCCCAGATCTGGAATCACACCTTTTTCTGGAGCTGCATGAAGCCTGCCGGCGGTGGTGAGCCAAGCGGCGCCCTGGCTGACGCCATCACTGCCAAGTTTGGCTCTTACGCTGCGTTCAAGGAGGCTTTCGTCAAGTCCGCCGTGGGCAATTTCGGTTCAGGCTGGACCTGGCTGGTCAAGACCGCGGACGGCGGCGTAGACATCCTCAACACAGGTGCCGCCGGAACACCTTTGAAAACTGGCGAAAAAGCCCTGCTGACGGTGGATGTGTGGGAGCATGCCTATTACATTGACTACCGCAACCAGCGGCCCAAGTTCGTAGAAACCTTTTTGTCCAACCTGGTCAACTGGGAATTCGCACAAGCCAACTTTGCGTGAAAGCGCTGGCAAACAGCATTGATTGATCGGGATGGGTCGCTTTGGCGGCTCTGTTAATCCCGCAAAAAGCCGACGCAAAGTCGGCTTTTTTCTTGCCTCGGCCTGCACTTGAAGCTCAGCGTCCAGCTTCAAAAATAGGGCCTGCCAGCTTGGCGCCAGGCTTGATTCCTTTTTTTGCGAACCAGCCTTTGTTCATTTCAAGAACGTAGCGAACCGGCTTGGCAGAGCAGTGCGGATCGGTGGTTTCAGGCTTCATGTCTGCCAGGTTGACGATGGTGCCGTCATCTGCCACGAAAGCGGCCGTCAAGGGCAGCAACGTGTTTTTCATCCAGAAGCACTGCTCGCTGGGCTGCTCGAAAATAAACACCATGCCTTCGTGCTGCGGCATGTCCTTGCGCATCATCAGACCGATCTGGCGTTGCTCGGGTGTCAACGCCACCTGTGCATCAATCACATGCATGCCTGCTGTCAGCTTGACGCGTTGCAGGTTGAGCTGCGGCACTGGCTGCGCCCAGGTCGAGCTCGTGCAGAGCATCAAAGCCAGCCCCAGCGTGGAGAGCAGGCCTTGGTTTGGATGACAAAATTTGACGAAACAGTTCTTAAACCACATGAGTTCACCAGATTGAAATGGGGTAGTCAGCATAACCATGCCCGAAAAAAAGCCCGCTCAAGGCGGGCATTCTGGCCGAAGTAAACGGGAATTGCTTCCCGAACTTGGGTATTAAGCCTTCTTGGCGGCGGCTTCAGCCTTTTTCGCGGCAGCAGCCTCTGCTTTTTCTTTCTTGGCAGCTGCGGCTTTTTCTTTCTTGGCCATTTTTGCAGCAGCCTTGTCTTCCTTGCTCATGGCGGCTGGCTTGGCAGCAGTCGTGGCGCCAGCGGCAGGCTTGGCATCAGTGTCTATCTTGGCTGCGGCCGTGGCTGGTTTTGCGGCAGGCGCGGCAGCCGGGGCTTGTGCGTAAGCACCAGCAGCAAACAGGCCGGCGATCAAAGTGGCGAGGATCTTGTTCATCTGGAATTCCTTAGTCGGTTGTAAAGGCGATTTGCGATTAAAAATACCCCGATTCTTTCGGAGGCCCTACCGTAACGATGTGGATTTCCAAACCGTTGACAGCGGTTCAAAATATCTTTTTTCAAAAGTTTTGCAGATAGAATTTAGGGGTTTTTACCTAAACTGCCAAAAGTGGTGTCCCTGAGATAGGACACGACCCAGGCTTACCGGAGACTTCTGCACATGTACCAGCACATCAAGGTGCCCGCCCAGGGCGAGAAAATCACTGTCAATGCCGACAATTCTTTGAACGTGCCTGACGAGCCTGTCATCCCTTATATCGAGGGCGATGGCACGGGTTTTGACATTTCTCCCGTGATGCTCAAGGTGGTTGATGCTGCTGTTGCCAAGGCTTACGGCGGCAAGAAAAAAATCCACTGGATGGAAGTGTTTGCCGGCGAAAAATCAACCAAGGTCTATGGCCCCGATGTGTGGCTGCCTGAAGAAACGCTGCACGTCGTCAAGGACTATGTCGTGTCCATCAAGGGTCCGCTGACTACCCCCGTCGGCGGCGGCATCCGCAGCCTGAACGTGGCGTTGCGCCAGGAACTCGACCTGTATGTCTGCCTGCGTCCGATCCAGTACTTTGCAGGCGTTCCTTCGCCGGTCAATGAACCGCAAAAGACCAACATGGTGATTTTCCGCGAGAACTCGGAAGACATCTATGCCGGTATCGAATTCGAATCGGGCAGCGACAAGGCCAAAAAACTCATCAAATTCCTGCAGGATGAGCTCGGCGTCAAGAAAATCCGCTTCCCGGAAACCTCCGGCATCGGCATCAAGCCGGTTTCCAGCGAAGGCACCGAGCGCCTGGTGCGCAAGGCCATCCAGTACGCGATTGACAATGACAAGTCCAGCGTGACCATCGTTCACAAGGGCAACATCATGAAGTTCACCGAAGGTGGCTTCCGTGACTGGGCCTACGCACTGGCGCAAAAGGAATTCGGCGCCGAACTGATCGACGGCGGCCCATGGTGCCAGTTCAAGAACCCCAAGACCGGCAAGGACATCATCGTCAAGGACGTGATTGCCGATGCGTTCCTTCAGCAAATCCTGCTGCGCCCGGCCGAGTACAGCGTGATTGCCACGCTGAACCTGAACGGCGACTATATATCAGACGCCCTGGCAGCCCAGGTCGGCGGCATCGGCATTGCGCCGGGCGCCAATCTGAGCGACACCATCGCCATGTTTGAAGCCACCCACGGCACGGCGCCAAAATATGCCGGCAAGGACTATGTCAACCCCGGTTCGCTGATCCTGTCGGCTGAAATGATGCTGCGCCACATGGGCTGGCTTGAGGCGGCTGACTTGATCATCAGTTCGATGGAAAGCTCGATTGCCTCCAAGAAAGTCACTTATGACTTTGCCCGCCTGATGGAAGGCGCGACGCAGGTGAGCTGCTCTGGTTTCGGCGATGTCATGATCGCCAACATGTGACCGGCCCAGGCTAAGTTGCGAAACAGACCGCCCGGAAGCGATTCCGAGGCGGTTTTTTATTTTCCGTGCTCGGCACGCGTGGCGCTTGTGGTGTCAGCGCGCCGCTTGAACTTCGCTTTCCCGGCTCAATTGACGTATTCGATGCAATGAATGATACCGATGGCTAGAATGATTTCCATGGCAACAAAACCTCCCAAACTTCCCGCGCAGCCGCCAGCCCCTAGCGTCAAGCCCGCCAACGGCAACGGCGGGGAATCGGTCGTGCTGGAGCGCCGCACGCAAAAGACCAAGCCGCCGCAGATGTACCAGGTGGTGCTGCTCAACGATGACTACACGCCAATGGAGTTTGTCGTGGTGGTGATTCAGGAATTTTTCAACAAGGACCGCGAAACCGCGACCCAGATCATGCTAAAAATCCACCTGGATGGCAAAGGCATCTGTGGCGTGTTTTCCAGGGATGTGGCAGCAACAAAGGTCGAGCAGGTGACCGAAGCGGCCCGAAAAAACGGCCATCCATTGCAATGTGTCAGCGAACCCATTGAATAAATGCAAAACCGGACAATATCTTCTGCAGAAGTTAACGTGTTAAGTAAAGTATTTACCCAAGCAAGCCGAAAGGAAAATCTATGATTGCCCAGGAATTAGAAGTCAGCTTGCACATGGCCTTTGTCGAGGCACGCCAGCAACGCCACGAATTCATCACCGTGGAACACCTGCTGCTGGCTTTGCTGGACAACCCCAGTGCCGCTGAAGTGTTGCGCGCTTGCTCTGCGAATGTGGATGACCTGCGCAAGGCGCTGACCAATTTCATCAAGGACAACACGCCGCAGGTCGCCGGCAGCGACGATGTCGATACCCAGCCCACGCTCGGTTTCCAGCGCGTGATCCAGCGCGCCATCATGCATGTGCAGTCCACTGGCAGCGGCAAAAAGGAAGTGACCGGCGCCAATGTGCTGGTCGCCATTTTTGGCGAAAAGGACTCGCATGCGGTGTACTACCTCCACCAGCAGGGCGTGACGCGCCTGGACGTGGTGAACTTCATCGCCCACGGCATCAAGAAAAGCGACCCGCCGGAGCCCACCAAGACGGGCGAAACCGCTGCCGAGAACGAAGAGGGCGGTGAGAAGAACGAGAAAGCCTCGCCGCTGGAGCAGTACACCGTCAACCTCAACCAGCTCGCCAAGGAAGGCAAGATCGATCCGCTGATCGGCCGGCACTATGAAGTCGAGCGCGTGATCCAGATCCTGTGCCGCCGGCGCAAGAACAACCCGCTACTGGTCGGCGAGGCCGGCGTGGGCAAAACCGCGATTGCCGAGGGCCTGGCCTGGCGCATCACGCAAAAGGATGTGCCTGAAATTCTGGCCGAGGCGCAGGTCTATTCGCTCGACATGGGCGCGCTGCTGGCCGGCACCAAGTACCGGGGCGATTTCGAGCAGCGGCTCAAGGGCGTGCTCAAGTCGCTGAAAGACAAGCCTAACGGCATCTTGTTCATCGACGAAATCCATACGCTGATCGGTGCCGGCGCGGCCTCGGGCGGCACGCTGGATGCGTCCAACCTGCTCAAGCCAGCGCTCAGCTCGGGCCAGCTCAAGTGCATCGGCGCGACCACCTTCACCGAATACCGCGGTATTTTCGAGAAGGACGCGGCCCTGTCGCGGCGCTTCCAGAAGGTCGATGTGGTCGAGCCGACGGTGCAGGAAACCGTTGACATCCTCAAGGGCCTGAAATCGCGCTTCGAGGAGCACCACGGCGTGAAGTACGCGGTCGCGGCTCTGCAGGCGGCGGCCGAGCTGAGCGCCAAGTACATCAATGACCGCCATCTGCCCGACAAGGCGATTGACGTGATCGACGAGGCGGGCGCCGCCCAGCGGATTTTGCCGGCCAACAAGCGCAAGAAAACCATCACCAAGACCGAGGTCGAGGAAATCGTGGCCAAGATCGCACGCATTCCACCGGCCAACGTGTCGAACGATGACCGGGGCAAGCTGAAAACCCTGGAACGCGACCTGAAAAGCGTCGTGTTCGGCCAGGACAAGGCGCTTGATGTGCTGGCCTCGGCCGTCAAGATGGCGCGCTCGGGCCTGGGCAAGGAAGACAAGCCGATTGGCTCCTTCCTGTTCTCCGGCCCGACCGGCGTGGGCAAGACCGAGGCGGCCAAGCAGCTGGCCTACATCATGGGCATCGAGCTGATCCGCTTTGACATGTCGGAGTACATGGAGCGCCATGCGGTGAGCCGGCTGATCGGCGCGCCTCCGGGCTATGTCGGCTTCGACCAGGGCGGGCTGCTGACCGAGGCGGTGACGAAGAAGCCGCATTGCGTGCTGCTGCTCGACGAGATCGAAAAGGCGCATCCGGACATCTTCAACGTGCTGCTGCAGGTCATGGACCACGGCACGCTGACCGACAACAACGGGCGCAAGGCCGACTTCCGCAACGTGATCATCGTG
>JAQGNK010000309.1 GCA_028291905.1 Polaromonas sp. | reverse complement strand
TCTCGGCCTTCTGCGCCTCGGAAAAGCCGGTGGTGCCGATGACCAGCTTGACGCCCAGCTCGCGGCAGGCGGCCAGATGCGCCAGCGTGCCTTCGGGCCGGGTAAAGTCGATCAGCACGCGGGCGTTTTTCAGGCCTTCGCGGATGTCCGAATGAATCAGCACGCCGCTGGCCTGGCCCGCAAAAGCGCTGGCATCGAGGCCGATGGACGGACTGCCCGCCCTGTCGAGCGCGCCAGCCAGCAGGCAGTCGGTGCTGCCATTGACCGCTTCAACCAGCATCTGACCCATGCGGCCGCTGGCACCGGCAATGGCGATGCGGTGGCTGCGCTCTTGGGCAAGAGTGGGCGCACTCACGGCCGGGTGCTTTCAAGCGGCGGATAAGACCGGGTTGGCGAGCCGGCTGGCGCGGTGGCGGCAGCCGAAGAAGGCTCTTCAGTCGCGGCCCTGGATGACGATGATTTTTCGGCGGCCTTCAACTGCGCTTCAGTAGCTTCGAGAACCGGCACTTTTCCCAGTTTTCGCTTGTTGCTCAGGGTAGCGATGAATTCCGCTTCGCTCGGCATGGCATCGCCGCCAAAGCGCTCCAGCTGGTCGCCCTTGAAGAACACGGTGTACTTGAAGGACTGCGGCTCGACGCCCTGGCGCTTCAGGGTGAACACGTAATCCCAGCGGTCGGCATGGAAAAGGCTGGCCATCAAAGGCGTGCCCAGCAGCCCCTTGACCTGGTCGCGTGTCATGCCGGCCTGCAGCTGCTCGACCTGTTCCCTGGAGACAAAATTACCCTGGATGACATCCATTTTGTAAGGCGTGATCCAGTTCACCGGATTGGCCGCGCTGCTGGTCATGGTCGTGCTGCTGCAGGAGGCCAGCACCGCGCAAGCTACGGCCATAACGATTCTTTGAATGCTGTAATGAGGCAGTGCGGGCATAGTGGAAGGTGTAGCGATATGATTAATCATTGTAGCGGCTGGGTGCATCCGGGCCTGTTTCAGAGCCGCCCGTGGCCACCGCCCCATTCCACAGAGACTTCCATGAACAACATTGACGAGCTGAAAAACACCGGGTTGAAGGCAACCCTGCCACGCCTGAAAATCCTGGAAATCTTCCAGGGCGGCAAGCAGCGCCACATGACGGCGGAAGACGTTTTTCGCGTCCTGCTCGAAGAGCGCTCGGACATCGGCCTGGCCACGGTGTACCGCGTGCTGATGCAATTCGAGCAGGCCGGGCTGCTCAATCGCAGCAACTTCGAGTCAGGCAAGGCGGTGTACGAACTCAACGAGGGCCAGCACCACGACCACCTGGTCTGCCTGGACTGCGGCAAGGTCGAGGAGTTCTACGACGCGGAGATTGAAAAGCGCCAGCATGCGGTGGCCGAGTTCAAGGGCTTTGCGATTGCCGACCATTCGCTGTCGATCTATGCCAACTGCACCAAGCCCGACTGCCCCAACCGCTCCGCCGCGCCAGCGCGGCACCATCATCACCATTCCTGATTTTTAGCGCCAGCCTGGCTTGCAACCGCTACGGCCAGCAGGTTGCTATTAAATAAATAGCTACTTGTGCAGGCATTTCCTGCGCTGGAGCCGTATTTCATCTGCCTCGGAAGTTGCAGGTAAGCGGGAACCGCTTTAAAAGTGCAGAAGCGCCCACCCTGCGCCAGGGCAAGCACCGGCCGCGGAACCGGCTTAGCCGGGCCGCAGGCGGGGCAGCCCCCTCGGGGGGGCAGCGAACCACACGCAGTGGGGAGCGTGGGGGCTCAATCATCCTGTTCCATTGCCCGCCGGTGGCGCTCGACGAACTCCTGGTAGGTATTGATGCCGCGCAGCTGCAAGATGGCATTGCGCACCGCCGCCTCGACCAGCACGGCGATATTGCGCCCTGCTTCCACCTGGATGATCACCTTGCGCACCGGCACACCTAGCACGTCCTGCGTCAGCGGCTCGTACGGAATCCGTTCGTAGTCGCGCTCCAGCGTTTCGCGCCGCACCAGGTGCACGATCATCTTCAGCCGCATCTTGCGGCGCACCGCTGTCTCGCCAAAAATCGCCTTGATGTCGAGCAGCCCGATGCCGCGCACTTCCAGCAGGTTCTGCAGCAGGTCGGGGCAGCGCCCTTCAATACCGGTCTGGTTGATCCGGAACAGGTCCACCGCATCGTCGGCCACCAGGCCGAGGCCGCGCGAGATCAGCTCCAGTCCCAGCTCGCTCTTGCCCAGCCCGGACTCGCCGGTGATCATCACGCCCATGCCCAGGATGTCCATGAACACGCCATGCATCGAAGTGCGTTCAGCGAAATGACGGGACAAATAAGCCCGCAGCACATCAATCACGAAGGCGGCCGACTCCGGCGTGGCGAACATCGGCAACTGGGCGCGCTCGCACATCGACAGCAGCTTGTCGGGCGCGGTCTGGCCGTCGGCCACCACCAGCACCGGCGGCTCTAGCATGATCATGCGCGAAGTGCGGCGGGCGCAATCCTCAGGGCTGGCATTGGTCAGGTAGGCGACTTCCCGCTCGCCGAGAATCTGCACCCGGTAAGGATGGATGTAGTTAAGGTAGCCCACCAGATCGGCGCCTGAGCGTGCGGCACTGACGGCAACTTCGTCAAACCGTCGCTCCGATGCGCCAAGGCCCGCCACCCATTCCCATTTCAGAGAAGCACGGTGGTCTTCGAACAGAACGTCAGCACTGACAACAGTTGGCTTCATGCCAGCGTGCGGGTTCGGCTACTTCGGATTCAGGAACTGGCTTCGTGGGCGGAGTGCCACAAGGCAATCAGCTGGTGCAAGGCAGCTGCATCAGCGCTGGTCTTGAGCTGCTCGCGCAGCACGCTGTCGCTCAGCATCTCGGCAATTTCTGAAAGGATTTCAAGGTGTTTCTGGGTGGCCGCTTCGGGCACCAGTAAAAAAACCAGCAAATTGACCGCCAGTTCATCGGGCGCATCAAATCCGATGGGGGCCTGAAGCTGAAAAATAGCCGCCATCGGCATCTTCAGCCCCTTGATGCGGCCATGCGGAATCGCCACGCCATGACCCAGCCCGGTGGAGCCCAGGCGTTCACGGGCAAACAGGCTGTCGGTGATAAGCGCCCGGTTCAAGCCGTGAAGATTTTCGAACAGCAGCCCGGCTTCTTCAAAGGCGCGCTTTTTGCTGGTCGCTTCTACGCTGACCAGAACTTGGGAGGGGGGCAAGATTTGCGAAAGACGGTTCATAACGCTCTTTTAGTCGCCGAATTATGCACTTTGCAGCGCATTGATTGCAAAAAGCGGACAGAAAAAAGCCGCTTGCTTTTGCAAACGGCTTATGTTTGGAAGCATTTTCCTGTCATTTTTACAGGCAAATGCTTTTTAGCACGGGTGGACTTGCAGGCAGCCTGCTATCTTTCAGAAACTAGCCTTGCGAAAAAGATGCAGCATGCTCAAGCTTCCTGGCGCTTGGCGCAAACATGCCCATGGTCCTGAACTTTGGTTTTATAACGGCCCACCTGGCGGTCGAGCTTGTCTGCCAATTCGTCAACGGCGGCGTACAAATCGGCATTCGAGCTTTCGGCAAACAGATCGCGGCCTTTGACATGCACATTGCATTCAGCCCGCTGACGTTTTTCCTTTTCCGTCATATTGTCCACCGCCAGAATCACTCTGACATCCACCACCTGGTCAAAATGCCGGGTGATGCGATCCAGCTTGCTGGTCACATAGCCGCGCAGCGCGGGGGTAACTTCAAGGTGGTGGCCGCTAATCGTCAAGTTCATAAAGAGACTCCTTTTCCAAATATTGGAGCTGGTTGAAAAACGCTGCCCGTCACAGGCAAACAAGGCAGCAGACGGAACACTCTCTTGTCTTTACTATGCCCCCTCTATCCTGCAATTGCAAGCTGTGGCATTACTAGAAATAGGTAACCAGTTGCGTTGATTGCTGTTCTAAAAATTAGCCAATTTCCTCTATCTCAAGAAATTTGGCATTAATTACTTTCAAGTTTCATCATCTTTTATTTTTTAGACCAGATTTTTATTATTTCAATACTCATCAAATTGTGAAAATTTGTATAAGCATGGCAGCTTCAAAAGCTGAAACTCCTTGGCACTTGCTTGATCGTTGTCAACTGAAATCTGCGGTTTTTTCTTGCTTGAAGCGACTCGAAAGCCGCGCAATTCATGACGCTATACAGGCGTCCGAATGGTTGCCAGGCGGTAGATGAACTGACTTTGCAATGCCATAATCGCGGCTTATTTTGTTACGGAGAAATTCTTGGAAAGCAGCCCCAGTTGCTCGCTTTCAACACCGCCGACTGACGACCAATAGCGTCAAGAAGCGGGTTGAAAGCGATGCCTTCATCCATAAACCCGCTCTTGCGCCAAGGCTTGAAAATCTGCCTTGCGCCAAGTTGATGCAAACTGCAAAGCCGTCGTCATGCTCAATATTTTCACGCTCGCCAATGGCCGGCTGTTCCAGGAGGAAATCGAATCCCTGGAAGAACTCTCCAAATTCCAGCCCATCTGGGTTGATCTGGAATCCCCAACACTTGAAGAGAAACGCTGGATCAAGCAGTACTACGGACTGTCGATTCCCGAAGATGCGATGGACGAGGACATCGAGGAATCGGCGCGTTTTTACGAAGAAGATAACGGCGAGCTTCATATCCGCTCTGACTTCCTGATTGCCGATGCGGACGAACCGCGTGCGGTGCGGGTTGCCTTCATCCTCAACCTGGTCAATGACGACCTGAAAAGCAAGGGCGTGCTGTTTTCGATCCATGACGAGGATGTGCCGGTGTTCAGGCTGCTGCGCATGCGGGCGCGCCGTGCCCCTGGCCTCATCGAAGATGCCAAGGAAGTGCTGCTCAAGCTCTTTGATGCCGATGCCGAATATTCAGCCGACACGCTCGAAGGCATTTATGTCGATCTGGAAAAAGTCAGTACCAAGGTGCTGTCGGGCGGCGTGACCGATGTGATGGCTGGCGAGGTGCTGGGCGCCATTGCCCGCCATGAAGACCTGAGCGGCCGCATCCGGCGCAATGTGATGGATACCCGGCGCGCCGTCAGCTTCATGATGCGCAGCAAGATGCTGAATGCCGAACAGTTCGAGGAAGCGCGGCAGATTCTGCGCGACATCGACTCGCTCGATTCGCACACGGCCTTCTTGTTTGACAAGATCAACTTCCTGATGGACGCCACGGTAGGCTTCATCAACATCAACCAGAACAAGATCATCAAGATTTTCTCGGTGGCCAGCGTGGCCCTGCTGCCGCCCACCCTGATTGCCAGCGTCTATGGCATGAACTTCAAAATGATGCCCGAGCTTGACTGGTCGCTGGGCTATCCGTATGCGCTGGCATTGATGATTTCAAGCGCGGTCGTGCCGATGTGGTACTTCAGGAAGCGCGGCTGGCTGCAGTAAGCCTTTTTATGCATAAAAAATGCATGTAGCCCAATAAACACCTGCGCAAGCAGCTATTTTTTTAATAGCAACTCAAGAAAATTCTTGATGATGACCTGGGCGTAGGGACTGGCGACAGCTTGGACGAAAGCCGGAAAATCGACATGTGCGCTGTCATCGGCACGGTCTGAAATCGTGCGCATGACGGCAAATGGCAGGCGGTAGTCGCTGCAGACCTGCGCGACGGCGGCGCCTTCCATTTCCACCGCCAGCACATCGTGACCGGCGCTTGCCATCGCTTGCCGCAACTGGCGCGCTTCCCCGGCGCCGCAGACAAAGCGGTCGCCGCTGGCGATCAGTCCCTGGTGAACGCTGGCCTGCTGAAATCCGTGAACCGCCAGGCTTTCATGCGACAGTGCATCCTGGCTCGCTGCAAACAGCAAGACGCTCAAGGCCGGGTCGCAGGGGAACCGGGTCTTGCCGTAAAGCGGCACTTGGTAACGCGGAAACAGCGGCGAGGCATCCATGTCATGCTGGATGAAATCCGTCGCCACGACCACATCGCCCACCTTCACCCCCTCGCCCAGGCCGCCCGCCACGCCGGTGAAAATGATGCAGCCCACGCCGAAGCGCTCAATCAGCGCCGTGGCGGTGGTGGCAGCCGCCACCTTGCCGATTCTTGACAGCGCCAGTACCACCGGGTGGCCATGCAGCCCGCCGAGCCAGAAATCACGGCTGGCATGGCAGACCTTGCGCGGGTTTTGCAGCAGGTTGATCAAGCCGCGCTGCTCCTGGGGCAAGGCGCTCAAAATGGCGACAGGGGCGAGTGAAGGCATGGTGGTTGGTGGCATGCCGTTGATTTTCATGACAAAACGCAGGACCAGCCTTGCGCAAGCAATAAAAAAGGGCAGCTTGCGCCGCCCCTGAAAAATCCTGCTTTTAATGAACCCTATCGCCCAACCCAAGGAAAATAAAAGTCGTGCTTATTTCTTGTCGCGCAACTCGCGGCGCAAAATCTTGCCGACCGGCGTCTTGGGCAAGTCGGTGCGAAACTCGATGACCTTGGGCTGTTTGTAGCCGGTCAGGTTTTCCTTGCAGTAAGCGCGCACCTGAGCTTCGGTGAGTTCCGGATTTTTCTTCACGATGACCAGCTTGACCGCCTCGCCGGTTTTTTCATCGGCCACGCCCACGCAAGCGCATTCCATCACACCTGGCAGCTTGGCCACCACGTCTTCGATCTCATTGGGATAGACGTTGAAGCCGCTCACCAGCACCATGTCCTTCTTGCGGTCGATGATTTTGAAGAAACCGTTGGCATCGACGATGCCGATGTCGCCTGATTTGAAATAGCCGTCCGGCGTCATCACCTTGTCGGTCTCGTCGGGCCGCTGCCAGTAGCCGGCCATGACCTGCGGCCCCTTGATGGCGATTTCGCCCGACTGGCCTGCGGGCACTTCACGACCATCGTCGTCCAGCAGCTTGAAGTACGTGCTGGGAATCGGCACGCCGATGGTGCCGGTGAAGGCCTTGCTGTTGGTCGGGTTGCAGCTGGCCGATGGCGATGTTTCCGACAGGCCGTAGCCTTCGCAAACCGGGCAGCCGGTTTTCTCCAACCATAGCTTGGCCACCGCGCTTTGCACCGCCATGCCGCCGCCCAGCGAGACCTTCAGGTGCGACCAGTCCACGGTGTTGAAGTCGGGGTGATTGGCCAGGCCGTTGAAGAGCGTGTTGACCGCCGGAAAGCTGTTGATCTTGTGCTTGGACAGTTCCTTGAGCACTGCCGGCAAGTCGCGCGGATTGGGAATCAGGATGTTCTTGCCGCCGGTGCGCATGCCCAGCATCATGTTCACCGTGAAGGCGAAGATATGGTAGAGCGGCAGCGCGCAGACATAGACAGGCTGCGCGCCTGCCGGCAGGCTGGCCATGGCCGGGCCGTTCCAGGCTTCGGACTGCAGCACATTGGCGATCACGTTGCGGTGCAGCAGCACCGCGCCCTTGGAAACACCGGTTGTGCCGCCGGTGTACTGCAGCACGGCAATATCGTCGGATTTGATGTCGGGCCGCTTGAGCGTGCTGCGTGCGCCCTTGGCCAGCGCGTCATTGAAGCGCACCGCCGAAGGCAGGTTGAAGGCGGGCACCATTTTTTTGACATTGCGCACCACATAGTTGACCAGTGCTCCTTTCAGCAGACCGAGCTGGTCGCCCATGGCGCACAGCACGATGTGCTTGACGGGCGTGCTGGCCAGGCATTGCTCCAGCGTGCTGGCGAAATTCTCGATGATGACGATGGCCTTGGCGCCTGAATCCTTGAGCTGGTGCTCCAGCTCGCGTGGGGTGTAGAGCGGATTGACATTGACCACCACGAAGCCGGCGCGCAGGATGGCGGCGACGGCCACCGGGTACTGTGGCACGTTGGGCATCATGATGGCGACGCGATCGCCCTTGGCCAGGCCCAGGCCCTGCAGGTAGGCGCCGAATGCCACCGACAGGCTGTCGGTCTGGCCGAAGGTGATGTCCTTGCCCATGAAGCTGTAGGCCGCCAGGCTGCTGTTCTTCTTGAAGCTTTCCTCCATCAATGCCACGAGCGACGGATATTGGGACGCATCAATATCGGCCGGAACGCCTGGTGGATAAGCCTTGAGCCAGGGACGGTCGCTGACTGGCGCATTCATTTCTGTGTTCATCACTGCATTCATGGTCTTCTTTTCCTGTATTTTTACCCCCTTGAATTCTCAGGGGCTGTCTCCTTTGCAGCTAGTGCGTTTTCCCTAGGAAACAGGCTCATCGAGAAGAGCACCTTCTCTAATCTGCCGTGCATCAGCCGCTTTCCAGCCCTACCAGTCACCTATGCGACTTGCCCCAAAGCCTACTCGATGGCCTTGCCCATGTCCTCGATGACCTTCTTGGCGTCGCCAAACACCATCATGGTCTTGTCCATGTAGAACAATTCGTTGTCCAGCCCGGCGTAGCCCGCGGCCATGCTTCGCTTGTTGACGATGACGG
>JAQGNK010000306.1 GCA_028291905.1 Polaromonas sp. | reverse complement strand
CCGTCATCGTCAACAAGCGAAGCATGGCCGCGGGCTACGCCGGGCTGGACAACGAATTGTTCTACATGGACAAGACCATGATGGTGTTTGGCGACGCCAAGAAGGTCATCGAGGACATGGGCAAGGCTATTGAGTAGGCCTACAAAACTCAAAAACCAGTGGGATAGACGCTGGTGGTGGTGCCCTTGATGGCGCGCTTGATGCCATGCGTGACCTGACTTCGCAGTTCAATCCCGGCTTAATGACGGCCGCGCTCTGGGGCTCGACACGCGAGCGGGTGTGCTTGGCGGTTATGCAAGCGCTTTTTTATTATTATGAGGCGAGCATGCCCGGGGCGGCGCTGCCGAAATTCGGTACCGATTGATGTGGCTATCGCCTTGAGAACCCATTGCCAGAAAAACCTTGGCTGCCCACCCCGCTGTCAAGCACCTCAAGGTGGAGGGTGGCATTAACCAGGAGCTGGGCCGATCGTTCAAGCTGACGCTGCTCTTCCTAGCCGAAGGCAAAGAAGTGGCCCGCCTGGTTCGGCCGAAGGATGACATCGCTGCGGCACAGGTGCTCGCTACCATCGATCCGATGGATGCTTCGGTTTGTGGGTCGTCCCCAAGGCCCAGTGCGGTTACCCAGCAAAGCCTTATCGTTCATTCAATAAAACTGTTCGCAGCACAGTAAGTATTTGATGTTGAATTCTTAGAAAATTCAAAACCTGGTTGCGATGTGACGCGGGTGCAGTACACGGGCACCCAAGAATTCGTAGCCGAAGCTTGATTGTTTGTTGATCAGGATAGCGAAAGCCGAGCGGACAGGCGCTCCAAGAGCGCAGGATGGGGCTCGTGGCCGACGCCATGCGCCAGATCCAGAGTGACGTTGGTGCCTAACTTCATCAGTTGCGATTGGGCGGTTTGCGCCAGCGATGCGGGCATTACCGGATCAGCGTCGCCGTGCAGAAGATGAATCGCCGCGCCGGATTGACAGTTTGGCAGCGTGGCGAACCGACCTGCGATAGCGACGATCTGCAGTGCAGGAGGGGCCGCAAGCTTGGTGGATTCGAGCGCCATGATCGCGCCCTGCGAGAAGCCCGCGACCAGCGTGCGTTGTGCATCGATGCCTGACACGCGCTGCCAGTGCTGTACGGTCGCGACGAAGGCGGGCATGGCTGCGTCCACGCGCGCTTGGCGGTTTTCCTCGGTCACTCCACGCACCGAGAACCACTGCAGTCCACTGCTGGAAACGTCAGAAGGTTCGGGCGAGGCAATGCTGACCACCATGGCGGAGCTGTCTCGGTTGGCGAACCAGCGCGCAGCGCCCAGCATGGACTGCGGCGCCGAGCCGACGCCGTGCATGAGCAGTACGAGGTGAGAGGCTGGTTCTTGAGGTTGTTGGACGATGATGGATGTGGACGACATAAGTTTTTCTTAACAAGTGCAGTGGGTTCAGGCAAGGGCGGACGCGCCGGGCAGATCACCGAAGACGTAGCTTTCCATGGAAAGCACGCCGTAGGTCACGCCGCCCTCCATGACCTCGACCGGTTCGCCTTCGCTGCTGGCGCCGGCGGCCACCAGCAGAGGCAGGTAATGTTCGTCCGAGGGGTGCGCACGCCGGCTATGGGGAGCACCACGGAATTCGATCAGCGCTGCCTCGTCGTGCGCACTGACAGCGCGGCGTGTCCACTGCACGAATTCGCGTACGTAGTCCTCTGGCGCCTCGGTCTCCGACTGGCGAAATTCGTACAGGTTGTGCGTGAGGCTGCCCGAACCCATAATCAGCACGCCCTGGTCGCGCAGCGGCGCCAGTGCTCGACCCAGCGCCAACGCATCGGCGGGGCGCAGATCGATCGGAAGCGACAGCTGGAGCACGGGCAGCGGAGCCCCCGGCAGCATGTGCAGCAGCGGCACCCAGGCGCCGTGGTCCAGCCCCTGCTCGCTCACCGTTTGAGCCGAGAGTCCGGACTGGGCCAGTAGGTCGGCCACCTCCCGTGCGACCTCGGGTGCACCTTCGACGGGGTATTGCAGCGCATAGAGCGGCGCCGCAAAGCCGCCGAAGTCATGGATGGTCTGCGGCCGGGCGCTGGCGCCGATGCGCAGCCCGCGGGTGCGCCAGTGCGGTGAGATCACTAGGACGGCTCGCAGTCCGGGCAATGCAAGCACGCGCTCGCCAATGGCGTGTAGCAGGGGACCGGCCTGGCCCGGTTCCAGTGCAAACGTGGGTGCGCCGTGTGAAACGAACAGGGCGGGAATCTTCATGGTAATGCTCCTTTGTGTTGCCCCGGGCCTCATGGGCGAGGGTCTTGCTTACTTGACGAGACCGAACGGATCTTTGACTGGGCGCTTGGCAGGGTCGGCGTTGTTCCAGAACTGCTGCACGATCCAGCCGTATTCGGGCAGTCCGTTGATGAACGGCGGCAGCATGTCATTGGCTGACGGTAGTTTCCAGTCGGCCTGCAATTCGGCGCCCAGGGCGAAAACGGAATTGAGCTGTGCACCTGCGGCGCTCATGCGCTGCATCGCCGCATCCGCTTCATACTTGCTCCATGCGCCCGACGCGTCGACCACAGGATGCACCACGTAGCCGTCGTTCAGCATGGCCAGCGTCGGCAGCGTTACACACGTCCCTAGCGTCACACCGGAGATGATGATGTGCTTACGACCGGTCTTTGCAACCAGGTCTTCCAGCGCCTTGCGAAAACTCGGATCTTCGTACGCATTGATGATGCCGGTGCGGCGATAAATGGGTTGATCTTTGAACGTTTCCTTGAGTTCGGGCAGAAGGTCGCCGTTCTGCCACTGGGCATTCGACGAGGTGATCAGCACCGGAATCTTCAGGGCCTTGGCCATCTGGGCCAGCGACACCACATTGGCCTTGTAGCCCGACGCTTGGGCGAAGTCACGAGTGCTGGCCATCAGGCCGACCTGGTGGTCGATGAACAGCATGATGCTGTTATCTGGTGTCGGTTTCTCGTAGGCCACGCGGCCGGCCTTGCGGGCATCTACCGCACTAGTCTTGGTGGACAGCATCTTGTCGGTGATCGGACTCACGATGTCGGCAGGACGGTCCTGCGCGATAGCCAGGGTGGCGGCGCCCACCAAGGTAATGGTGGCAGCGATACGGGTCAGTTTTTTGTTCATGGTTTTCTTTCAGGTTTGTGGAGTTAAGAGGTCAGGCGCGACGGATCCAGGTGGGCGCGATCTGCGTGCCTTGCCCGGCGCCATAGGCGAAGTAGATGTTCAGGCCCGCCATCGGCTCCAGGTAGCGCGCATTCTTCAGCCCTCCCGCGTTAACAGGTTGGAAACCGATGCTTTCAGCCAATGCACGCACGGTCTGCTTGGCACGCTCGTCGTCGCCGGCATAAAAGACCGGCACAGTCTGGCCGTTGGAGAAGGCTGGGCCTTCGGTCAACACTTGGGCCAGCACAGTGTTAAAAGCTTTCACCACTTGCGCGCCGGGCAATGCCTTGGCGATTTCTTCGGCAGCCGACGTGTCGAAGCCCAGCGTCAGGCCCATGTAGTCGGCCGTCAGCGGATTAGTGATGTCAATGACGACTTTGCCCGTCAGATCGCCCACCGATTGCAGCGCGCTGACGG
>JAQGNK010000291.1 GCA_028291905.1 Polaromonas sp. | reverse complement strand
CGATGCGGTCGATGTGCTCTTTTTCCACGATGTAGGGCGGGCAGACAACGATGTTCTCGCCCGCCGGCCGCACCAGCACGCCGTGGTGGAAGCACTCGATGAAAATGTCGTACGAACGCTTGCCCGGTGCGCCGGCGAGGGGCGCCAGCTCGACCGCGCCGGCCAGCCCCAGGGTGCGGATGCCGACAACGTTGGGCAGGCCCTTCAGCCCGCTGTGCAGCGCATCGCCCAGCACCTTGCCCATCTCGCCGGCGCGCTGGAACAAGTTGTCCTGCTTGAACAATTCGAGCGTGGCAATCGCCGCCGCGCAGGCCACCGGATGGCCCGAATAGGTGTAGCCATGGAAGAATTCGATGGCGTGCTCGGGGCTGCCGGCATTGGCATTCATCATCGCGTCGTAGATGCGGTCGGTGCAGATCACGCCGCCCAGCGGAATCACGCCGTTGGTCACGCATTTGGCGAAGTTCAGCATGTCGGGCACGACGCCGTAGTAGTCGGCGCCGAAGTTCACGCCGAGCCGGCCAAAGCCGGTGATGACCTCGTCGAAGATCAGCAGGATGCCGTGCTTGTCGCAAATCTCGCGCAGCCGCTTCAGGTAGCCGCTGGGCGGCAGATACCAGCCGGCGCTGCCCGCCACCGGCTCGACGATGACGGCCGCGATATTGCTCGGGTCATGCAGCGGCAGGATGCGGTTTTCCAGCTCCAGCAGCAGGTCCTCGGTCCAGTCGGGCTCGACGCCGTTGATGTAGGCATGACTTACTGGGTCGTGGATGAAGCGCATATGGTCAACCCGGGGCAGCAGCGCCGCGCCGTAGACCTTGCGGTTGGCCGGAATGCCGCCCACGCTCATGCCGCCGAAGCCGACGCCGTGGTAGCCGCGCTCTCGGCCGATGAAGACATTGCGGTGGCCCTCGCCGCGCGCCCGGTGGTAGGCCAGCGCCACTTTCAGCGAGGTGTCGGCCGCCTCGGAGCCGGAATTGCAGAACAGCACCTTGTTCAGGTCGCCCGGCGCCATGGCGGCAATCACCTCGGCCGCCTTGAAGGCCTGGTCGTTGCTGGCATTGAAGGCGGTGGCGTAGTCCAGCGTGTCGAGCTGGCGTTTGATGGCTTCGTTGATGGGCTTTCGGTTGTGGCCGGCCGCCACGCACCAGAGGCTGGAAATGCCGTCGATGACTTGCCGGCCGTCATGCGTGGTGAAGTGCATGCCGTCGGCCGCGACGAACACGCGCGGGTCTTTCTGGAAGCTGCGATTGGGCGTGAACGGCAGCCACTGGTGGTCCATGTTGAAGGTCTGATAAGCCATATCGAGTCTCCTGGTGCGATAAAAATAGGGACTCCGGCGAAGGCGGAGCACTACGCCATTCTGGCACCGCCGGCCCGGGCCGGCAGCGCCCCATCGGGCGGCAGCGCTGAAAACCGGTCCCACCTGCGACAATTCAGGCCCTATGAATCACGCTTATATCCTGACCCTGTCCTGCCCCGACCGCCGGGGCATCGTGCATGCCGTCTCCGGCTTTCTGTTCGAGCATGGTGGCAACATTGAGGAAGCCGCGCAGTACAACGACCACGGCACGGGCCTTTTCTTCATGCGGGTGCAGTTTGCCTGCGACCAGCTCACCCATGCCGAGCTCTCAAGCCGGCTGGCCACCTTTGCCGAGCCTTTCGAGATGAGCTGGAAGCTGCACGACAGCAGCCAGCCGATGCGCACCGTGATCCTGGTCAGCAAGGAGGGCCACTGCCTGAACGACCTGCTGTTTCGCTGGAAGTCGGGCCTGTTGCCGCTGGACGTGCGGGCCATCATCTCCAACCACCGCGACTTCTACCAGCTGGCGGCCAGCTACAACATCCCGTTTCATCACCTGCCGGTGACGGGCGCCACCAAGGCGCAGGCCGAGGCCCGGCAGCTGGAGATCATCGAATCCGAAGGCGCCGAGCTGGTGGTGCTGGCGCGCTACATGCAGATTCTGTCGAACGAGCTGTGCAAGAAGCTGGCGGGCCGCGCCATCAACATCCACCATTCCTTCCTGCCCAGTTTCAAGGGGGCAAAACCCTATTACCAGGCGCATGACCGGGGCGTCAAACTGATCGGCGCCACGGCCCATTACGTGACCGCCGACCTGGACGAAGGCCCGATCATCGAGCAGGACGTGGCCCGGGCCGACCACGGCAAGACGGTGGAAGACCTGACCGCCATGGGCCGCGACACCGAAAGCCAGGTGCTGGCCCGGGCGGTGAAATGGCACAGCGAGCACCGGGTGGTGCTCAACGGCCACAAAACCGTGATCTTCAAATAGATGAGCCCCTACGGTCGCTCACTGCGTGTAGCTTCCTGCCCCCCGAGGGGGCCGCTGCGCCTGCGCTCCGGCAAAGCCGGCCCCGCGGCCCCTGCTTGCAAAGAGATGAGTCCCCACGCTCGCTCACAACGCGCAAGCTCCGCAGCCCCTGCTTGCAAAGAAACGTTGCCCTCGCCGCGCACGGCATTCAGCACCCCTTGACCGACATGTCTAATCCCAAGCGCATCCCGCCGATCCAGTGCCTGCTGACCTTCGAGGCGCTGGCTCGGCTGCGCAGCGTCACGCTGTCAGCCGAGGAGCTGTGCGTCACGCCCAGCGCGGTCAGCCACCGGGTCAAGCAGTTGGAGCAGATCATCGGCACCAAGCTGTTTGGACGGGCCGATTTTTCATTGACCACCGAAGGCAGCGAGTACCTGGCGCATGTGCGCGAAGGGCTGGCGACGCTGCAGAAGTTCCCCGGCGCGGCGGGCCAGAGCAGCGCGCCGGGCAAGCGCAAGCTGCGGCTGGCCGTCACGCCGACATTTGCGCGTTCCATCCTGATTCCGCGCCTGCGGCAGTTCACCGACGCCTACCCCGAGATCGACCTGACGCTGCAGGTGTCGATACCGCTGCTTGACGTGGTGGCCGAGGACTCGGACTTGGTCGTTCGCTTCGGCACCGGGCGCTATGCCGACCTGGAGCATGTCTGCCTGCTCACCGACGAGGTCACGCCGCTGGCCTCGCCCGCCTTCCTGCGCGAGCACGGGCCGTTCGAGGCGCCGGAAGACCTCCTGGGCGAAAGCCTGCTGCGCTCGCCGCTGGAGCCGTGGCGCACCTGGTTTTCGGCCCACAAGCTGGACTGGCCCGAGCCGGTGGAGGGCTCGCAGTTCAACGACATCGGCCTGATGTGCGACGCGGCCGCCGCCGGCATGGGCATTGCGCTGGTGCGGCTCAAGCTGGGCGCGCCGTGGCTGGAAAACGGCGCCCTGGTCAGGCTGGGCACCAACGACTTGTTCAGCCGCAACGTGGCCAGCCCGCATGCGCACTACCTGTGCTGGCGCACCGGCGCCATGGACCGCTGGGAGTGCGCCGCGTTCGCCGACTGGCTGCGCAAGAGCGTGCTGTAGGGCTGCACGACTTGGCGGGGCTGACGGCTGGCTGATGGTCAGCGGGCACTACTTCAGCATCAAATCGACCTATGGCGCATACATAGCCTGCGCAGGCAGCTATCAATAAAATAGCAATTCAGTTTTCCGGCACTTCCGCGAACAGCTGCGCCGCGCTGATTTCCAGCGCCACGCTGGCCAGCGACACCGTCTCGCCACGGGCGAACGGGTGCAGCACCCACAGCCCGTCGGCGCCTTTGCGATAGCAGTCGGTGCTGCGCGTGTCCAGGTCGATCACGATGTATTCCTCCAGGCTGGGCAGGCTGCGGTAGTGGCTGAACTTCAGTCCCCGGTCATACGCGGCGGTGCTGGGCGAGAGCACTTCGGCGATCAGCTTGGGCTCGGCCTTGACCATCGGGCTGGCCAGATCGAGCGGGCTGCAGGTGACCAGCACGTCGGGATAAAAATAGCTGTTGGCAGCGGCGACCTGCAGGCGCATGTCGCTCATGTAAGTGCGGCACGGGCTGCCGGCGAGGTGCTGGCGCAGGGCGAATGCCAGGTTCATGGTCACCGTCACATGCCGGTCTTCGGCGCCAGCCATGGCGAAGACTTCGCCGCCCAGGTATTCATGGCGCTCCGGCTGCGCCGCCTCCCAGGCGAGGTAGTCGGTGGCGGTGAAACCGGACTTTTGTACGGCGTTTCCCATGGCGATGTCCTTTGCGTGCAGCGTGACTGCCCATTATGAAGCGCTGCGGCCAGGTGGCTTTTCACACACCTTGTTAAAAATCTTCACCCCTGACCAGCGCGCCCTGGCATAAAGTCCGGTGTCACTTTCAGGAAAGCCCGCCATGAACGCACCCGCCACGCCCGAGCAGATGTCCGCCCTTGAACGCGCCGCCCGGCAGGACGAGGTGGTCGGCGCGCTGCAAAAAGTGCTGCCCAAACACGCCTTGCTTTGGAACGCCGAGGACACCACGCCCTATGAATGCGACGGGCTGACGGCCTACCGCCAGCGGCCTTTGGTGGTCGCCCTGCCCGAAACCTATGCCGAGGTGCAGGCGGTGCTGAAAACCTGCCATGCGCTGGAGGTGCCGGTGGTGGCGCGCGGCGCGGGCACCGGGCTGTCGGGCGGGGCCATGCCGCACCGGCTGGGCGTCACCCTGTCGCTGGCCAAGTTCAACAAGATCTTGAAGATGGACGCCGCCAGCCGGACCGCCGTGGTGCAGGGCGGGGTGCGCAACCTGGCGATTTCCGAGGCCGCCGCCAGGTTCGGCCTCTACTACGCGCCCGACCCGTCGAGCCAGATCGCCTGCACCATCGGCGGCAACGTGGCCGAGAACTCGGGCGGCGTGCATTGCCTGAAATACGGCCTGACGGTGCACAACGTGCTCAAGGTCAGGGGCTTCACCATCGAGGGCGACGAGGTCGAGTTCGGCGGTGATGCGCTGGACGCGCCCGGCTACGACCTGCTGGCCATCGTGATCGGCAGCGAAGGCATGCTGGCCGTCACCACCGAAGTCACGGTGCGGCTGATCCCCAAGCCGCAGCTGGCGCGCTGCATCATGGCCAGCTTCGACGACCTGCGCAAGGCCGGCGACGCAGTGGCCGGTGTGATCGCCGCCGGCATCATCCCGGCCGGGCTGGAGATGATGGACAAGCCGATGACGGCGGCGGTCGAGGATTTCGTCCATGCCGGCTACGACCTGAGCGCGGCGGCCATCCTGCTGTGCGAAAGCGACGGCACGCCGGAAGAAGTCGAGGAGGAAATCGGCCGCATGAGTGCGGTGCTGGCGCAGCACGGCGCCACCGCCATCGCCGTGAGCCAGAACGAAGCCGAGCGGCTGCGCTTCTGGAGCGGGCGCAAGAATGCGTTTCCGGCCTCGGGCCGCATCAGCCCCGACTACATGTGCATGGACTCGACGATTCCGCGCAAGCGCGTCGCCGACATCCTGCTGGCGATTGCCGACATGGAAATCAAGTACGGCCTGCGCTGCGCCAATGTGTTCCACGCCGGCGATGGCAACCTGCATCCCTTGATCCTGTTCGACGCGAATGACCCGGACCAGCTGCACCGCTGCGAGCTGTTCGGCGCCGACATCCTGGAAACCAGCGTGGCCATGGGCGGCACCGTCACCGGCGAGCATGGCGTGGGGGTGGAAAAGCTCAATTCGATGTGCGTGCAGTTCTCCGCCGAGGAAAACGAGCAGATGTTCGGCGTCAAGCGCGCGTTCGACCCGAAAGGCCTGCTCAATCCGGGCAAGGTGATCCCGACGCTGAACCGCTGCGCCGAATACGGAAAGATGCTGGTGCGCGGCGGCCAGATCGCGCATCCCGATTTGCCGCGCTTTTGAAGACGATGCCGCCTTGACCTGCCGCATGCCCAGAACTTTTCCTGCCCGGCCTCCCCCTTCCCCCGCTGGAGGAAGGCAGGGGTGGGCGCCTCCCCGAATCCGATCCCGCCCCCGGTCAATCCTGGAGCCAGGCATGCGTCAGGCCAGCATGGAAAAACCGGCGGCTGGCGTTCGGCCGCCGTCAGCCCCATCCCAGCCTTCCACCAGCGGGGGAAGGCGCCAGCGCAGCGTGCCCTGACAGCATGCAGGCATACGGCAGATCACCCCGACCCATCGTCATGAGGGAACCCATGCCATGAATGCCCTGCGCGGAATGACCTGGCTGCTGGTGTTCCAGTCGCTGGGCGAATTGCTGGCGCGCGGACTGGCGCTGCCGCTGCCGGGGCCGGTCATCGGCATGGTGCTGCTGCTCGTCGCCCTGCGCTGGCCGGTGGTTCGCGCGCCGGTCGGCGCCTGCGCCGATTTCCTGCTGTCGCACCTGTCGCTGCTGTTCGTGCCGGTCGGCGTCGGCGTGATGACGCACCTGGGCCTCGTCAGCCAGTACGGCGTGCGCTTGGCTGGGGTGCTGGTGCTCTCGACGCTGGCCGGGCTGGCCGTGACGGTGCTGAGCCTGCACCTGCTGCGCGACCGCCATCCGGAGGGTGGCGCAAATTCAACGAATGCGGCTGCGGCCGGCGGGCCGGTGAAGGATGCCGATGTCTGATTTTGTGCAGCTGTGGGTCTATCTGTCGGCATCGCCGCTGTTCGGCCTGACGGCGACGCTGCTGGTGTATGTGCTGGCCCATGCTATTTACCTGCGCGCCGGGCATGCGCCGTGGGCCAATCCGGTGCTGTGGTCGGTCATCACGCTGGCCTGCGCGCTGCTGGCGACCGGCGTGCCCTATCCGACGTATTTTGCCGGCGCGCAGTTCATCCACTTCCTGCTCGGCCCGGCGGTGGTGG
>JAQGNK010000274.1 GCA_028291905.1 Polaromonas sp. | reverse complement strand
ATCGTTCGTTTCATGGGCGATACGCGTTGCGAAATCAGGTTTGACAGCGCCTTCGAGCGCGTGATTCAGGCCTGCGCCAGCAAACCCAGGGCCGGCCAGTCGGGCACCTGGATTGTTCCGGAAATGGTGCAGGCCTACGCGCAGCTGCACCATGCCGGACATGCCCACAGCGTCGAGACATGGATCAATGGCGAACTGGCGGGCGGCCTGTACTGCGTGAACCTGGGAAGGATGGTGTTTGGCGAATCCATGTTTGCCCACCAGAGCGACGCCTCCAAGATTGCCCTGGCGGCCTTGGTTTCCTTTTGCCGCGCCAGCCATATCACCATGATCGACTGCCAGCAAAGCACCCAGCATCTCGCCTCACTGGGCGCAGCTGAAATCAGCCGGGCAGATTTTGCCTGCCACCTCAGCTGGCAGGTCGGAAAAACCGCTCCCGCGTGGAAATTCGATTCCTTATACTGGCAACAGATTTTGACGGCCACAGCGCCCACCACACCGTGACGCACCTCAAAGACCTGCCGCTGCACACCCTGCAGTTCTACGCCACCGCACCCTACCCCTGCAGCTATCTGCCGGGCAGGCAAGCCCGCTCCCAGGTGGCCACGCCCAGCCACCTCATCCACAACGACGCCTATTCCGAGCTGGTCACCCAGGGCTTTCGGCGCAGTGGCATGTTCACCTATCGTCCTTACTGCGATGGCTGCCAAGCCTGCGTGCCGCTTCGGGTGCCGGTTAATACTTTCAAACCCGACCGCAGCCAACGCCGTGCCTGGCGCGACCACAAGGCACTGCAGGTCAGCATTCTCAAACTGTGCTTTCTGCCAGAGCATTACCAGCTCTACCTTCGCTACCAGAACAGCCGCCATGCCGGTGGCGGCATGGACCACGACAGCATCGATCAGTACACCCAGTTCCTGCTGCAAAGCCGTGTCAATTCGCGCCTGGTGGAGTTTCGCGAGGCGGGCCTTGATGGCGAAGCTGGGGCGCTCAAGATGGTGTCCATCCTGGATGTTCTGGAAGACGGCATTTCGGCGGTTTATACTTTTTACGAGCCCGAGGCCGGTGCAGGGTACGGCAATTACAACGTGCTCTGGCAAATTGCACAGGCCCGGCATCTGGGCCTGCCTTATGTGTATCTGGGCTACTGGATAGAAAAAAGTCCCAAGATGAACTACAAGCTCAGGTACAGCCCCAACGAGATACTGGTCAATGGCCAATGGTTGGATTCACGTGCCGCTTCATCCGCGCTGCAGCAAGGGCCGGCTGAGCCGAAACCATAGAAACAATCAAGTGACTGACTTGAGGAGCGCAGCCCTTTTCACAAGGTAAAATTTGCTGCAGAAAGTCTGCACATGACAAAACCCGACAGCGACCTTCCCGTCAAACCGACCGTTCAGGTGATTGAACGCATGTTCACCCTGCTTGAAATCCTGGCTACCCGCGAGGAGGCCGTTTCTCTCAAGGAAATCAGCGAGAAATCCGGCCTTCATCCCTCGACGGCGCACCGCATCTTGAACGACCTGGCCACTGGGCGATTTGTGGACCGGCCAGCGCCAGGCAATTACCGGCTGGGCATGCGCCTGCTTGAATTGGGAAACCTCGTCAAAGGACGCCTGAACGTCCGGGATGCGGCCCTGACCCCGATGCGCGAATTGCACAAGCTCACCCAGCAGCCGGTCAACCTGAGCATGCGCCAGGGCGATGAAATCCTTTATGTGGAGCGCACGTTCAGCGAGCGCTCGGGCATGCAGGTCGTGCGGGCTATCGGGGGCCGGGCGCCCTTGCACCTGACCTCGGTGGGCAAGCTGTTTCTGGCATTCGACGATCCGCAGCGCCTGCGCGCCTACGCCACGCGCACTGGCCTGCCGGGCCAGACCCGCAACAGCATTACCGAGTTGCCAGTCCTGGAGCGCGAACTCTCCAAAGCGCGCCAATACGGCATTGCGCGCGACAACGAAGAACTGGAACTGGGTGTGCGCTGCATGGCCGCCGGCATTTACGATGATCAGAACAAGCTGGTGGCGGGCCTGTCCATCTCGGCACCGGCTGACCGGCTGGATGAAAGCTGGCTGCCCAAGCTTGAGGCAACAGCCAGAGAAATCTCTTCTGCGCTGGGCTATAACTTGAAGTAAATACGGGTATAGCGCTTATTTAACCTGTACAAGCAGCTATTAATACAATAGCAAAATGATTTATTCAGGATTTGCTGTTTTTCCAGCCAATCCTGAAGCCAGACCTTGCCTGCGGCGTTGATTCTTAATGCCTAACCGCTGATCTGCTTGCCTGATGAATCACTGAGCTTCATTTTTTGCTCCGTCACCGGATTGGTTTCAACCCAGCGGCGCACACGTTCGGCATCGCCCAGGCGGCTCAGCTTGCCTGCAGAGTCCAGAAATACCATGATCAGCTTGCGGCCTGCAATTTTGGTCTGCATCACCAGGCACTGGCCGGCTTCGTTGATATAGCCGGTTTTTTGCAGGCCGATATTCCAGTCAGGATTTTTGACCAGACGATTGGTATTGTTGAATTGCAGGGTACGGCTTCCAACCGCCACCTGGTAGCCGGGCGAGGTTGTTAATTCGCGCAGCACCGGATCGCCGTGCGCGGCACCAACAAGCGCAGCCAGATCTTGCGCGCTGGACTGGTTGCGGCTTGACAGCCCTGTGGGTTCTGCATACATGGTGTCATGCATCCCGAGCATTTTTGCCTTGGCATTCATAAGGCTGACGAAGGTTGCCATGCCGCCCGGATAAGTGCGACCCAGGGCATGAGCGGCACGATTTTCACTGGACATCAACGCCAGGTGCAGCATTTCGCCCCGCGACAGCGTGGTGCCTACGCTGAGTCGCGAACGACTGTGCTTTTCGGTATCAACATCGTCCTGCGTGATGGTGATCAGTTCGTCCATCGGCAGCCGGGCGCCGCTGATGATGACGCCGGTCATCAACTTGGTCAGCGAGGCAATCGGCAGCACGGCACTCTCGTTTTTACTGAATAGCACCTCGCGCGTGTCCTGGTCAATGACCAGGGCAACACTGGACTTCAAATCCAGCGGGTCAATCGCACCGTGCAAACCGGCCAGTTGGCCAAACGAGGGAATCGCGGGAATGATGGGGGCCAGCGCCTGAATGATGGAAGTGCGCCGGGACCTGACATTCTTGACGCTGGCTTCGAAACGCGCGCTCTTTCGCGTGGAAACCGCATTTTTTGAGATTGCGACTTTTCCAAGATGGGGTTTCTTGACAACCGTGCGCTTGGCGGAGGATTTGGCGGGTGCTGCGTTGGCGGCTGGTGCGACAAAAGCAGCTGACAGAGCAAAGAGTCCGACTATTTTTAATACGCGACTCAAAAGCTGTTTAGACATGGTGGATAGTGCCCGTTTTGGTTGCGGTGAAAGGAAGATCGAAGTGTATACAAATAGAAAAAGTCACGCAATATCAGGAACTTGCGTGACTTTCTTAAATTGACGCTGAAACTGTGGTTTCAAGCCTGAAAAAACTGCAAATTATTGTTCTAAGTCATTGACTTAAAACAAAATTATTATAGCAACGCAGTTATCAGCCTTGCGCTGCCACCCTGTCAGCTTTACTCTGAAGTTTATTCAAGGCACTCAGGTATGCCTTGGCCGAGGCCACCACAATGTCGGGATCAGCGCCCACGCCGTTGACCACCCGGCCGCTATTTTGCAAGCGCACCGTCACTTCACCCTGGCTTTCAGTCGAGCCGCTGATGGCATTGACTGAGTAAAGCACCATTTCCGCCCCGCTTTTCACATGGGTTTCAATCGCCTTGAGTGATGCGTCCACCGGGCCATTGCCATCCGACTCGCCCTTGACCTCCTTGCCTGCCACCGTGAAGATCACGCATGCCTGCGGACGTTCACCGGTTTCGCTGTGCTGGGACAAGGAGACAAAGCCGTACTGCTCATTCGCATGCGCAGCGCTTTCATCACTGACCAAGGCCAAAATATCTTCGTCGAAAATATCGCTTTTGCGGTCGGCTAGATCCTTGAACTTGATGAAGGCATTGTTGATGTCGGCTTCACTCTCCATGGCCACGCCCAGTTCCAGCAGGCGCTGCTTGAATGCATTGCGGCCGCTCAGTTTGCCCAGTACCATCTTGTTGGCCGACCAGCCCACATCCTCGGCCCGCATGATCTCGTAGGTGTCGCGCGCCTTGAGCACGCCGTCTTGATGAATGCCCGATGCATGCGCAAAAGCGTTTGCGCCCACCACCGCCTTGTTGGGCTGCACCACGAACCCGGTGGTCTGGCTGACCAGGCGGCTGGCAGCCAGAATCTGGTGGGTGTCGATGCCGATGTCAAGGGCGAAATAATCCTTGCGTGTCTTGACGGCCATGACAACTTCTTCAAGCGAGCAATTGCCGGCGCGTTCACCCAGGCCATTGATGGTGCATTCCACCTGCCGGGCGCCGCCGATCTTCACGCCAGCCAATGAGTTGGCGACCGCCATGCCCAGGTCGTTATGGCAGTGAACCGACCAGACTGCCTTGTCGCTGTTAGGAATTCGCTCGCGCAGGTTTTTGATAAAGTGGCCGTAAAGCTCGGGAATGGCGTAGCCCACGGTGTCAGGCACGTTGATGGTGGTGGCACCTTCGTCAATGACTGCCTCGATTACCCGGCATAAAAAGTCTGGATCGGAGCGGTAGCCGTCTTCAGGGCTGAATTCGATATCGGCCATCAAGTTGCGCGCAAAACGCACTGAAAGCCTGGCTTGCTCAAACACCTGGTCGGGCGTCATGCGGAGCTTTTTTTCCATGTGCAGCGCGCTGGTTGCCAGAAACAGGTGCAACCGTCCCGATCGAGCTGGCTTAAGGGCTTCAGCTGCGCGAGAAATGTCGCGGTCGTTTGCGCGGGCAAGCGAGCAGATGGTGGACTCCTTGATGACTTCGGCAATCGCCTTGACGCATTCAAAGTCACCATTGGAGCTGGCGGCAAAGCCGGCCTCGATCACATCAACCTTCAATCGCTCCAGCTGGCGGGCAATGCGCAGTTTTTCATCGCGGGTCATGGAGGCGCCGGGCGATTGTTCGCCGTCGCGCAAGGTGGTGTCGAAAATAATGAGTTTGTCAGTCATGGGATGCTCTTTTTGGCAAATCGTTTCAAGGTGAAAATCACAGATTCTGAATCAGCTGTCCATCCGGGTCGCAGCCTGATGAGTAGCAGTTTTGGCCATTTCGTCTGTCGTCGCCTGGCTGCGTCGCAGCCCGGACATGATGGCCTTGAATGAGGCCGACACAATATTGGCGTCCAGACCAACGCCGAAAAGCGTTTGATTATTGATCCGCAATTCCAGATAAGCCACGGCCTTTGCATTGGCGCCAGCGCCTACCGCATGCTCATGGTAGTCCAGCACGCGAACCGACAGCCCGGTCGTGGCATTCAGGCCGGCAATAAAGGCATCTATCGGGCCGGTCCCCCTGCCATCGATCTGAAGCCGGGCGTTGTTGATCTCCACATCTGCATTGATATGAAAAGACTCGCTGCCTTGGCTGCCCGCCTCCTCAATTACAAGGCACTGGGGTGCTGCAATGCGCTGCACCCCGTACTCGTCTTCAAACAGCGCAAAAATATCCTTGCCGGTCAACTCCTTGCCGGTTGCATCCATCACGCGCTGCACGATCTGGCTAAATTCGATCTGCAGGCGGCGTGGAAGCTCCAGGCCATACTCGTTTTCAAGCAGATAGGCAATGCCGCCCTTTCCAGACTGGCTGTTGACGCGGATGATGGCTTCATAACTGCGGCCCAGGTCTTTAGGGTCGAGTGGAAGGTAAGGCATGTCCCAAATGTCACCCTCCTGGCGCGCGGCAAATGCTTTTTTGATCGCATCCTGATGAGAGCCCGAGAACGAGGTATAGACCAGATCGCCCGCATAGGGATGGCGCGGATGAACCGGCAGCTGGTTGCACTGCTCGACAGTGCGCCGAATCTCGTCAATCTCTGAAAAGTCCAGACCGGGTGAGACACCCTGGGTGTAGAGATTGAGCGCAATATTGACCAGATCCACATTGCCGGTACGTTCTCCGTTGCCAAACAGGCAGCCTTCAATCCGGTCCGCACCCGCCATCAAGGCCAGCTCACCTGCCGCCGTGCCCGTTCCCCTGTCATTGTGCGGATGAACTGAAATAACAATACTGTCGCGCCGTGCCAAGTGGCGATGCATCCATTCCATCATGTCGGCAAAAATATTGGGTGTCGAATGTTCTACCGTCGAAGGGAGATTAATAATGCATTTGCGCGCCGGCGTTGGTTGCCATACAGCAGTGACAGCATCGACAACGCGCTTGGAAAATTCAAGTTCGGTGCCCGACCACATCTCGGGGGAATACTGGAAAGTCCATTGGGTAGCAGGTTCTTCGGCAGCCATTTGCACGAACAGCTGTGCATTGTCGGTGGCGAGCTTGACAATTTCATCTTCCGTCATGCCCAGAACCACGCGGCGCATGACCGGCGCGGTTGCGTTGTAAAGATGCACGATAGCTTTCCTGGCGCCCTTGAGTGACTCGAAAGTCCGCCGAATCAGGGGTTCACGGGCTTGGGTCAGCACCTGGATGGTGACATCCTCCGGGACCAAGTCGTTGTCGATCAGCTTGCGCAGAAAATCAAATTCGACCTGAGAAGCCGAAGGAAAGCCAACCTCGATTTCCTTGAAGCCTATTTTCACCAGCAACTCGAACATCCGCAGCTTGCGCTCTATATCCATGGGCTCGATCAATGCCTGGTTGCCATCGCGCAAGTCCACGCTGCACCAGACAGGCGGATGCGTCAGGACCACATCAGGCCAGGTACGGTCAGGCAAGGAAATGCGGGGAAAAGACCGGTATTTAGTCGATGGTGTTTTAAGCATGTTCATGTCTTCAATCCCAGGAATAAAAAAACCAGCAACCCAAAAAAAACGGCCCGTTGCTGGTGCAAACGGGCCGTCGAGAATCAGGTGCACGCGTGCGCTACCGTCTCCGCCCGTTGGCAGGTAGCAGTAGTGCTAGCGAGATATTTTTCATCCAGTCAATGTAGCACAATTATTTGTGCAAGCCGCGTTCTTCCGGCTCATCGGTTGAGATCGAGATCACGCTTGTCTGCTGACCCTTGGCCTTGCGCCAGCCGTACAGCACGTAGCCAGAAAGACCGTAAATGACAAAGAGGCCGAACATGACGGTAGGTGGATCAATATTGATGATGGCAATGCCGAGCGCAATCAATACGATGACAACAAACGGAACGCTGCGCTTCATCTGCACATCCTTGAAGCTGTAAAAAGGGACGTTGGTCACCATCGTCAGGCCGGCATACAGCATGAGCCCAAAGGTGATCCAGCGCACTTCGTAGCCCTTGAAGCCGAGGTCATTCATCACCCAGATAAAACCGGCCACCAGCGCTGCAGCGGCAGGCGAAGGCAAGCCCTGGAAAAACCGCTTGTCAACCACCGCAGTATTGACATTAAAGCGGGCCAGACGCAGGGCCGCGCAGGCGCAATAAACAAAAGCGCCTATCCAGCCCCAACGACCCAGGCTGGTCAATCCCCATACATAGGCAATCAAGGCAGGTGCGGCGCCAAACGACACCATATCGGAGAGGGAATCCATTTGCTCGCCAAAAGCGCTCTGGGTGTTGGTCAGGCGAGCCACCCGACCATCAAGACTGTCAAGCACCATGGCGCAAAAGACACCTATTGCAGCTTGATCGAATTGTGCGTTCATGGCCATGACAATGGCGTAAAAACCACCAAACAGCGCTGCCAGCGTAAAAAGATTGGGCAATATGTAGATGCCTTTGCGCCGCTTGCGTGGAACGGGCGCTGCGTTTGCAGCAGCGTAATCCTCGCCATCATGCATAAAAAGTACTCCTCAAGCACGTCTGATGCGCGCATATAGCTATTATATTCATAGCGCACAGAGTATCTGGCGCCATGCATGAAACTCCCTGCGCTACAAAAGCGCAGCCCAGCATACGGCTATTCTGGATGGGTAAAGGCAGCCTTGGGAAGCCAGGATTTTGCCAGTACCATTGAAAAAGCCGCGCAAGTTTTGCGCGGCTTTTTCAATCAAAGGCTGCAATGATCAAGAAAAGATCAGTTGCGCGTCTGGTCAACCAGCTTGTTCTTGGCAATCCACGGCATCATGGCACGGAGTTTTCCGCCCACTTGCTCGATCTGGTGCTCGGCATTCAGACGGCGGCGGCTGATCAGGGTCGGCGCACCGGCAATGTTTTCCAGCAGGAAGCTCTTGGCGTATTCACCGG
>JAQGNK010000027.1 GCA_028291905.1 Polaromonas sp. | reverse complement strand
GTGCACAGGCCCGCGCCGCTGACCAGCCAGAACCACGGCTCGGTGCCGCCCAGCACCGGCCACATCCGGGCCAGCAAAAAGACGCCGGCCTTGACCATGGTGGCCGAATGCAGGTAGGCCGACACCGGTGTCGGCGCGGCCATGGCATGGGGCAGCCAGAAGTGGAACGGAAACTGCGCGCTCTTGGTCAGCGCGCCCAGCAGCACCAGCACCAGGCAGGTCAGGTAGAGCGGATGGGCGCGAACCTGCGCGCCGGCCGCCAGCACCGCGTCCAGGTCGTAGCTGCCGGCGATGTGGCCGATCACCAGCATGCCCGCCAGCATGCACAGCCCGCCCGCGCCGGTCACCGTCAGCGCCATGCGGGCGCCGCGCCGCGCATCCTTGCGGTGGTGCCAGTAGCCGATCAGCAGGAACGAGAACAGGCTGGTCAGCTCCCAGAAAAACGCCAGCTGGATGATGTTGCCCGACAGCACGATGCCCGCCATCGAGCCCATGAAGGCCAAAAAGAAGGCGAAAAAGCGCGGCACCGGGTCGGTCGGCGCCATGTAGTAGCGCGCGTACAGCACCACCAGCGCGCCGATGCCCAGCACCAGCATGCAGAACATCCAGGCAAAGCCGTCCATGCGGATCACCAGGTTCAGGCCCAGCGACGGCAGCCATTCGATCTCCTGGCGCAGCACGCCGCCGCTGGTGATCTGCGGAAAATACAGCGCTGCCTGCACCGTGCAGAACAGGGCGATCACCCCGGCCAGCGTCGATTCGGCATTGCGCGCATTCGCCGGCAGCACGGCGGCGATGAGGCTGCCGATAAAGGGCAGGAGGATGAGGGTGAGCAGGGGCATGCCCGGCTGATTTTACGGGTGGGGTTTTGCGCAGCCCTTAAATCCGCCCTGATGGCTTGGGGTTTACGCGCAAGCGTGGATGGAGGGGGCAAAAGGGCAGTTCACTACTGCGTTCAAAACTTTCAGGGTCCTGATAATGCTATGAAAATGGTAGCTGGTAGCGCATGCTTTGCATGGGCTTGGGGCTTTTTATTGATAAATAGCTGGCTGGGCAGCTACCGACCAGCAATGCCCAAAGCCATAATTTAATTGGAAAACACGCTCCAGCGCAGCAGCAGAAAGCGCTGGCAGCTACCAAATCAATAGCAAATCATCTCGCCTGCAGCAGACGATAACTCCCATCGAGCGACGCCGTGGACTGCCGGCCGCCGCCCCAGCCCACCGCCCGGCGGTAGCTGCCCAGCAGCGCCGCCTGACCCAGCGCGGCCTCGTCCACCGCCACCGGCCCATCGGCATTCGGCGCGACGAACAAGGCGTCTTCCGGGCAGTACAGCTCGCACATGAAGCAGGTCTGGCAATCGCCCTGCCGGGCGATCACCGGCGGGCCGCCGGGCACGGCATCGAACACATTGGTCGGGCAGGCCGTCACGCAGATGTTGCAGCCGGTGCAGCGGCTGGCGCTGATGAGCTCGATCATGCTGCGATCACCTCGCGGCTGATGCGCACCTCGTCCAGCCCGGCGCTGACCAGCCGGTGGCGCTGCGCCGGGTCGGTGCCGGCATGGTCGCCGCGCCGGTGCATGCCGCGCGTTTCGGGCCGGGCCAGGGCGCTGCGGTACATCCAGCGCGAGGTCGCCAGCAGCGCGGCGGCTTCCCTGGCGCGCACCGCCTGCGCCGCGTCCGCCGGCGCGGCCTGGCGCAATTGAATCCACAGCGCATCGAGCCGCGACAGCGAATCGGCCAGCAGGTCGCCCCGGCGAAACCAGTTGCGTTCATAGGGAAACACCTCGGCCTGCACGGCGCGGATCAGCGCCTCGCTGTCGCTGCGCACCGCGCCGCTGCCCTGCAGGCCGACGCCGCCGGCGCGCAGCACCTGGCGGCTGGCGGTGTGCGGGTTCGATTTGGCAAAGCCCGCCGCGCCGGTGCCGGCCCAGAAGCCCGACGACAGCGCCCATGCTGCGTTGTGACTGCCGCCGCCGGTAAAAGCTCCGCAGATCAGCTCCCGGGTGGCCGCGTCGCCGGCGGCGTACAGGCCGGCAACGCTGGTGGCGCAGTCGGGGCTTCTCAGCCGCAGCCCGCCGGTGCCGCGCACCGTGCCTTCGAGCCGCAGCGTGATCGGGAAGCGCTGACTGAAGGGGTCCACGCCGATCCGGTCGAACGGCAAAAAGAAATTCGGCTGGGCGCTGCGCATCCAGCCGCGCACCTGGTCGTCGGCCTGGTCGAGCCGGGCGAACACGCGCCGCGTCTGCAGGGCGCTGGCGATCAGGCTGCGCCCGCGCGATGAACCCGCGCCTTCGAGCACGCTGCCATCCTCTTCGTAGAAGGTCGCCCAGTTGTAGAACAGCGACTTGGTGACCGAGCCGAACGCCGCGCCCAGGCCGTAGGCATTGGAGAATTCCATGCCCGAAAAGTCAGCGCCGGCCTCGGCCGCCATCAGGTGGCCGTCGCCGGTCAGCACATTGCAGCCCAGCGCCCGGCTCAAAAAGGCGCAGCCGCCGGTGGCGATCACCACCGCGCCGGCGCGCACCACCCAGCTCTCCAGCGTCTGGCGCTGGATGCCGGTGGCGCCGCAGACCGTGCCGTCGCCATCAACCAGCAGCTCCAGCGCCGGGCTGTGGTCCAGGATGCGCACGCCCGCCGCCTTGGCGCGCTTGCGCATCAGCCGCATGTAGTCCGGCCCCTGCAGCGAGGTGCGGCGCTGCAGGCCGTCGTCGCCGAGCGGAAACGGGTAGCCCCAGTCGGCCAGCTGCTGCATGTTGGCATAGGTCTGGTCGAGCACCCGGTCCATCCAGGCCGGCTCGGCCAGCTGGCCGCCCCAGTCGTAGCGCTGCGCCTTGGCGGCATTGCGCAGGACGCTGTCCGGCTCGACATACCAGACGCCGGTGCCCGACGGGGCCGTGGCGCCCGAGGTGCCGCAGTAGCCCTTGTCGGCCAGCACCACCCGCGCGCCTTGCGCCGCCGCGCTGATGGCCGCCCAGGTGCCGGCCGGCCCGCCGCCGATGACCAGCACGTCCGCTTCCAGCTGCTTCGAGCCCGCCGCGCCCGACAGCGCCGTGGGCGCGTTGAAGTCGCGGGCGCCCATCAGGCGGCCTTTCGGGCCGGCGCCGCGAACTCGGGCGCGAACTGGTTCGCCGGCCGCTCAAGCCCGAGGTTCTCGCGCAGCGTGCTGCCTTCGTACGCGGTGCGGAAAATCCCGCGCCGCTGCAGCTCGGGCACCACCAGGTCGACAAAATCATTGAGCGACTCGGGCAGCACCGGCGGCATGATGTTGAAGCCGTCGGCCGCGCCGTTGTCGAACCATTCCTGCATGCGGTCGGCGATGGTTTCGGGTGTGCCGACCACCACCCAATGGCCGCGCGCGCCGGCCAGGTATTCGTAGAGCTGGCGCACCGTCAGCTTGTCGCGCCGGGCCAGCTCCAGCACCACATGGGCGCGGCTGTTCTGGCCGGGCGGCGGCTCGGGGATGTAGGGCGGCGGCGCGTCCAGGTCCCATGTCGACAGGTCCTCGCCGGGCCAGAAGGTGTGCAGCGTGTTCAGGCCCACCGAGGGGTGGATCAGCTTTTGCAGCTCGGCCCACTTGGCATCGGCTTCCTCTTGCGTGCGGCCGATCACCGGCGAAATGCCGGGCAGCACCAGCAGCTGCTCGGGCCGGCGGCCGTACTTGGCCAGCCGGCTTTTCACGTCCTTGTAGAAGGCCTGGGCCTCGGCCAGGCTGGTCCAGGCGGTGAAGATCGCCTCGGCCGACGCGGCGGCCAGCTCGCGGCCCGGCTCGGACGAGCCGGCCTGCACGATCACCGGATAGCCCTGCGGCGGGCGCTCCAGATTCAGCGGCCCGCTGACCTTGAAATACTTGCCCTCGTGGTTGATGGCATGCACCTTGGCGGGGTCGAAGTATTTGCCCGAGGCCGGGTCGCGGATGAAGGCGTCGTCCTCGAAGCTGTCCCACAGGCCCTTGACCACGTCGATGAACTCGTGCGCCTGCTCGTAGCGCACGGCCGGCTCGGGGTGCTTGTCCAGGCCGAAGTTGCCGTACACATTGTCGGCGCCGGTCGTCACCACGTTCCAGGCCGCCCGGCCCTTGCTCAGGTGGTCGAGCGAGGAGAACTTGCGTGCCAGCAGGAACGGGTCTTCGTAGGTGGTGGAGGCGGTGGCGACGAAGCCGATGTGCTTGGTCACGCTGGACAGCGCGGCCCACAGCGTGACCGGCTCGAAGTAGGACACCCGGCCCTGGCGGCTGAAGGCCTCCTCGTCGCCATGAAAGGCCACGCCGGGGCTGTCGGCGACGAACACCTGGTCGAACAGGCCGCGCTCGGCGGTCTGGGCGACTTCGATGTAGTGGTCGATGTTGACGCCCGAATCGACCTGCGAGCCCGGATGGCGCCAGGCGGCGATGTGGTGGCCGGTGGCCATGATGAAGGCGCCCAGGCGGAGCTTGCGTTTTTCGGTCATGATTTTTTCCTTTTTTGGGGTTGAGGGAGTTGGGCGTTGGTCAGGCGCTGGCCGGGGTCTTCCAGGCGGTGAAGTGGCGCTCCAGGCGTTCGAGCACCCAGTTGAAGACCAGGCCGATGGAGGTGATGGCAATGATTCCGAAGTACATCTGCGGAATCTGGAAGTTGTACTGCGCATAAATGATCAGGAAGCCCAGCCCGGCCTTGGCGCCGACCATCTCGGACGCCACCAGCACCAGGATCGACGAGGCGCTGGCCAGCCGGATGCCGACGAATATCGTCGGCACCGAAGCCGGCAGGATCACCTTGGCGAACAGCTGCAGTGGCGTCGCGCCCATGGTGCGGGCCGACTTGAGCAGCAGCGGGTCGACCTGCCGCACGCCGGCAATCGTGTTGAGCAGCAGCGGCCAGGAGCACGAATAAATCACCAGCGCCACCTTGGACACCTCGCCGATGCCCAGCAGCAGGATGAACACCGGCAGCAGCGCCAGCGGCGCGGTGTTGCGCAGCACCTCAATCAGCGGGTTCAGCGCGTCGGCCAGCCGCTGGTACCAGCCGATGGCCAGGCCCAGCGGAATCGCGAAGGCAATGGCAATCGACAGGCCGCTCAGGGCGCGGAAGGCGCTGGCGCCGGCATGCTCGGCCAGCTGGCCGCTCTGGGCCAGCGCCCAGCCGGCGGCCAGCACCTCTGACAGCGGCGGCAAAAAGGTTTCGTCGGCCAGGCTCAGGCGGGGCGCCACTTCCCACAGCACCGCCAGCAGCACCAGGATGGCGGTGCGGTTGAAGGCGCTGGCCAGCCAGCGCAGCGGCGCGGCCAGCCAGGCCGGTGCCGACGGTCGAGCCGACGCAGCCGCCGGCCCGGCGGCGGCAACAGCGCTAGGAGTAGCGGCTGCGGAAGCGGCGGATGAAGCCGCTGGCGCAAGCCGGCTGATGGTTCGGCTGTGCTCGGCATGGCCGGCGTGGCGCAGCAGGTCAGGCGCCAAGAAATGGCTGGGAACGCTAGACATGGGCGGCTACCTCTTGTTTTTCGTGGATGGATGGCGATGGGGCCTGTTGCAGCAGCGACCAGATTTCATGGCGGACGCTGCCAAACAGCGGCAGCGAGCGCACATCGGCGGTCTCGCTTTTCAATGCCGCCGGAATGTCGATGACACGCTCGATGCGGCCCGGCCGCGCCGTCATCAC
>JAQGNK010000231.1 GCA_028291905.1 Polaromonas sp. | reverse complement strand
AGCCTGCCTTGGCCGCTTCGATGCTGACGATGCGGACCGTGTCGGCCGAGTCGTTACCGCCGATGTAAAAGAAATGTTCGATCTCGTGCGCCCGCAGCACCTCGAAGATCTGGTGGCAGTAGGCCAGGTCGGGCTTGTCGCGGGTCGAACCCAGCGCCGACGACGGCGTGGCGGCGACCAGCTCCAGGTTGTGGCTGGTTTCCTGCGTCAGGTCGACGAAGTCTTCATCGACGATGCCGCGCACGCCGTGGCGGGCGCCGTAGATGCGGGTGACCTGGTTGAAGCGGCGTGCCTCCAGCGCCACGCCGACCAGCGACTGGTTGATGACGGCGGTCGGGCCGCCGCCCTGGGCAACGAGGATTTTTCCGGATGTCATGGGGTTTCCCTGGAAGGTTGGCCGGCTGTTTCAAGGCTTGTTCAAGCATCCTTCACACAAGCATTGAGGGCTGGCGGGTTGCAATATCGAAGCAATCCGTGCCATCGTATCTAGCATTGGGGGCCGTGTTATGACCATCGACTGATTTGGCCGAAAGGAGATTGGCGGTCAAAACAATTCACTATCGAAAAGATAGCTTCTTGCGCAGGCGTTCATTGGGCTAGCGTCTGATTTAATGCCAAAACGGGCTAAAAAGCAGCCCTGTCATATTCTGGAGCGGTTTGATAAAGAAATGGCGCGATGGCGGCGCACAGTTCATGAACCGCGCGATTTGCATTACGCGGCTTGCCCAAAGCGGGTTCAGAGATTTTATTGAAAATTATGCAAATGCCATAATTATTAAATCAACCTCACTTCTCATAAACCATGACCTTTCGCCGCACCGCCCTCGCCCAAGAAATGGCCAAGCAGCTGCTGCAGCCGACGTTTCTCGACACTTCGCTGCGCTCCGGGCTGTTTCTGTCCGGGCAGCGGCGGGTCGGCAAGACCACCTTCCTGGCCACCGACCTGATCCCGGCGCTGCAGGACCTGGGCGCCATCGTCATCTATGTTGACCTGTGGAGCCAGCCGCAGGCCAATCCGGCGGACCTGGTGCATGACGCCATCCGCAAGTCGCTGCAGGCGCTGCAAACGCCGGGTTCGGCGATGCTGCGCAATCTCAAGAAGATTTCCAGCGTCGAAGCCGGCGCGGCCGGTTTCAAGTTTGGCTTCAAGCTGGCCGATGTGGGCAAGCAGGGCGGCGTCAGCCTGGCGCAGGCCTTCACCGAACTGATCGACCAGTCGAAAACAGACCTGGTGCTCATCATTGACGAAGTGCAGCATGCCCTGGGAAGCGCCGAGGGCGACAGCATGCTCCATGCGCTCAAAGCCGCGCGCGATGCCATCAACACGCGGCCGGGAACGCCGGGCTATTTCCTGTTCGTCGGCACCGGATCGCACCGGGCGCGGGTGCAGGAGCTGTCGCTCAAGGGCAACCAGGCCTTCAACGGCGCGGTGACGCATGAGTTTCCGGTGCTCGGCCGGGAGTTTGTCGAATACGTCCTGGAACAGGTCGCGCCGCAGCTCGGCAGCATGGCGCCTTCGGCCGGCGTCACCGAAGAGGCGTTCAAAAGGATGGGCAGCCGGCCCGAGGAGCTGATGAAGGCGCTCAATGTGCTGCGCGCCCTGCCGCAGGGCGCCAACCCGGACGAGCACCTGCCGACCATCGCCCAGTCCTTCGGCGCGGCGGCGGCCGATCTGGAGCTGCAAAAGATAGAGGCCCTGGGGCCTTTGGCGCAGGCCGTCTTCTCGCGCATCTGCGGCATCGGGGGCAACGTCAAGGGCGTGTTCACCGCCGACGCGCTGAAGGAGTATTCGCTGCAGATCGGCCGCGAAGCCACGACCCAGGAAGTCCAGGGCGTGATCGGCCTGATGACTTCGGCCAACCTGCTGATGCGGGTGAAGCACGGCCACTACGGGGTGACCGACAGCTTTGTCGAAAAAGCGTGGGGCACACGCCTGCAGGCCGACAAGCTCCTGCGGCCCGACGCGCCGCCCGGCCCGGATGCCGGGGCCTGATGCAGGCTTGGGCAACGCGCATGAACAGGCCGGACAACTATCAAAACCATAGCTGCCCGCGCAAGTACTCATTGCGCCAGAGCCCGATTTGATGCTCAAGATGGATAAAGGCAGCCGTGGCGCTCCGGATGCGGGCCGGCATGAATTCAGGGCTGCCGCCGCGCCGCTTGCCAGGCAGCCCGCTCGGACAGGCGCGGCCCGTAGCGGGCCGCACGCTTTCATGCAGAGGGCGCAGCTCTTGCACCACCAAGTGCCTGCAAGCTGTCCCGGAGCGAGGCCTTCGGGCTGGACCACTGGCGCCAGATGAACTTATGCGCTGGCTGGGCATTTGCTCGCATCAAGAGGCGTGTACCAGCGCCAGGCGCCTTCCCTCGGCGCTCGGCTACTCGCTCGCCAAACCATAAAACAAGGCGAAGCGCTGCATTGAAATACCAGGCTGCCCAGGACGTGGTATGTTAAATGCTAAGGTCTCTAACATGCAGTCAGTGCATGGCTTGTTGCTAATTGGCGGCCAATCCCCCTGAACAGCGCAGTTTTCCAGGTCAAGCCTGTTCGGGCCGGGCCTGCGGTGTTGTGTTCATGGGCTGGTCTTTGTAAAAGGCATTAGTGGCATCTGTTGATTTTCTTGCGTCTTTGGCTGTTGGCTCCAGCGCTTCACCACAGCCCCCACAGGCCGAGCCGCGCATCGATGCCGCGGCAGCCTTGCGCGCCGCAACGCATGCCCTGCATGAGCAGCTCGACCACGGCTTGCCCCTGGCGCGCGCCGATGCGCAGCTAGCGGATTACGCCGCGCACCTGACCGTACTGAGGGACTGGCAGCGCGCGCTGGCGCCATGGCTGTCGCGCGCCATCATCGACCCGGCTGCACTGGCATTGATTGAGCAAGACCTGAACGACTGCCCGGCGCAAGCCCATGCGTTGGCGGTCCTGAATGCCATGCCTCCACCCGACCTGACGGCCTTGCGCCAGATCGACGACGGACGCAATGGCTTTTGCTGGGGTATCGCCTATGTGGTGGAAGGCTCGCGGCTGGGCGGCCAGGTGCTTTACCGGCGCCTGTCCCAGCAGCTCGCGCCGCATCCGCTGCGCTACCTGGGCCAGCGCGGCAGGACGGGCCCGTCCTGGCCTGAGATGCTGGCCTGCCTTCAAAGCCGCCTCGACGCCGGGCCTGAACTCCAGTCCGCTTGCCACGGAGCAGTGGCTGCTTTCGAGCTGCTGCTGCTGCGCTTTCGCCTCGCCGGATGCATCGCATGAGCAGCTCGGCGCTGACGACTGTCCCGCCTGCGGAGCCTGCCCAGCCTGCGGAGCCGGTCACGCTGGACAACTGCGAGCGCGAGCCCATTCACATCCCCGGCCAGACTCAGCCGCACGGCGCCCTGCTCGCGTTTGACCTGAACGGCACGCTCACCTATTGCAGCGCCAATGCGCAGACGCTTCTAGGCCCGGGTGTGCCGGCATTGAATGAGCGTCTGGACAGCCATCATTTTCCCGGCTACGCCGGCTTTCATGAGTTGCTGAGCCAAGTGCGTAACGCCGCTGATGTCCAATTCATTCCCCATGCGCTGACCATCCAGCGCCAAGGCCATTCGTTCGATGTGATTGCTCAGCGCACCGGGCAGGGCTTGATATGCGAGTTTGAGCAGACGCTGGCTGCCGCGCCCGCGCCCGACAACTTTTCATTCATGCTTCACCGCGCCATCGCCCGCTTGAAGCAGCCGCGCACTGCCCAAGAACTGCTGGCCATTGCGGTGGAGGAGGTGCGCCGCATGACCGGCTTTGACCGCGTGATGGCCTACCGCTTTCGCCACGATGACAGCGGCGACGTGGTGGCCGAGTCGGCTGACCCGGCGCTCAAGCCTTATATCGGCATGCGTTACCCTGCCAGCGACATTCCGGCCCAGGCCCGGCGCCTGTACGTCATCAACACCTTGCGCCTGATCGCCGATGTGCGCGCCAGGCCAGTGCCGGTGGTCGGCCTGCCCGGCGCAAGCGAGCCGCTGGACATGAGTTACTGCGTGCTGCGCAGCGTCTCGCCGGTGCATATCGAATACCTGAGCAACATAGGCGTTGGCGCCTCCATGAGCGTGTCCATCGTCATCGGCAACAAGCTCTGGGGCATGCTGGCGTGCCACCACAGGCAGCCGCGCCATGTCCCGTACAACGTGCGCCTGGCCTGCGACGTGCTGGCGCAAATCCTGGCGTCCGGCATTCAAGGCGCGCTGGCCAAGGCGCATGCGGTGCGCACCGATGCGGCCGCCACCTTGCGCTCGCGCCTGGTCGAGCAGGTGCTGCATGCCGAGGACCTCATCCTGGCCTTGTCTGCCGAGGCGGCCGCTTTGTGCGAGTCCGTCGGCGCCCACGGCGTGGTGGTGGCTGACGGAGCCCGGCTCCAGGTCCATGGCGGTGTGCCATTGTCCGCAGGCGCCGCGCTGCTGCAGTGGCTCAATGGCAGCGGGCTGCCGTCAGACCGGATTCATCACCTGGACACGCTCGAGACACTGCCGCCGGCGCTTCGCACGCAGCTGGGGGTGTGGTGCAGCTTGCTAGCCCTGCCGTTTGGCGCTGAAACCTCATGCTGGGTGGTGCTGCTGCGCAAGGAGCAGCTCGAAACCATCTCCTGGGGCGGCAAGCCCGAAAAAGAGCTGGTCACGGGTCCATTCGGCCCGCGGCTGACGCCGCGCGGCTCGTTTGACCTGTGGCGCGAAACCGTCGGCGGCAAGGCCGTGCCCTGGGACGCCATCGACCTGGAGAGCGCGCAAAAACTCTTTGACGAACTGCACCGCGCCGATGCCGCGCACATGGCGGGCGTCAGCCGCGCGCGCAGCCACCTGATGGCGATGCTCGGCCATGACCTGCGCGATCCGCTTCAGGGCATCACGTATGCGGCCGCGCTGCTGAAAAAAACCGGCGGCGACAGCAAGGTCAGCCAATTTCTGCAAAATTCCAGCCGCCGCATGCAGCGGCTGGTTGACCAAGTCATGGACATGTCGCAGCTGCAAAGCGGCAGCATGAGCTTTAATATCCGCCCGGTGGACCTGGCCGAGGTGTTCAAGCAGATGGTGCAGGAAAGTCAGGCCGCGCACCCTGGCCTGGCCATTGCAGCGACCGTCCCGCTGCATCTGGTAGCCGACGCCGACGCCGACCGCATCGCCCAGGTGCTGAGCAACCTGCTGAGCAACGCCAGCCACCATGGCGCGCCGGGCGAGCCGGTGCGGGTAGATCTGTTCGAAGCGAACGATCAGGTCACGTTGCAGGTCAGCAACACCGCCGGGCCGATTGCGCCCATGCAAGCAGCCAGCCTGTTTCAGCCTTTCAAGCGAACGGCTGTGCGGTCTGGCACCAACCGCAATGGGCTCGGGCTGGGCCTGTACATCGCGCACCAGGTAATGGCCGGGCATGGCGGGCAGCTCACCTACCGTTATGCCGAGCCTTGCGTCGTGTTCACCGCCACCTTCCCGGCGCGTTGCGCGCCTGCATGAAGCGTTTAGCGGCGTCCAAATCCATTCCTACTTCATTCCAAGAGTAGGGGCGAAGCCGCAGACCGTGCTGTAGTGGGCAGCCATCAAAAATCATAGCAGCCTGCGCATGTATTCATTGCGCAAGAGCCCGATTTGACCAAAAACTCGGCTGCCGCCCGCCCTCCCGGGCTTCACCCGCCGCGAAACCAGCCAGACAATGCCCCGCAGCCGCTGCATTCGCCTGATCTCCCTGTGTCCACGGGTGTATAAACCCAAATCCCCTTCGGCCCCGCGCCCCGTCTGTTTTTACGGTGGCGCGCAGGCCGCAGGCACACACAACAAAGCCAGGCGCGTTCAAGCGCCACAACACCAAGGAATTTCAATCATGGGCGCCCAATGGAAAGCAAAAGGCAAGGAACTCGCGGCCAATGCCAGGGGCAAGCTGTTCGGCCGGCTGGCCAAGGACATCATGATCGCGGCGCGCAACGGGGCGGACCCGGCATCGAACGCGCGGCTGCGGCTGGTGGTGGAGCAGGCGCGCAAGGTCTCGATGCCCAAGGAAACGCTGGAGCGGGCCATCAAGAAAGGCGCCGGGCTGACCGGCGAGGCGGTCCATTTCGAGCATGTCATCTATGAAGGCTTTGCGCCGCACCAGGTACCGGTGATGGTCGAATGCCTGACCGACAACCCCAAGCGCACCGCGCCTGAAATGCGGGTACTGTTTCGCAAGGGGCAGCTGGGTGCCTCCGGCTCGGTGGCCTGGGATTTCGACCATGTGGGCATGATCGAGGCCGAGCCGCTGGCGCCGGGCAACGACCCCGAACTGGCCGCCATCGAGGCCGGCGCGCAGGACTTCGAGCCAGGCGAGGAAGAAGGCACGACGCTGTTCCTGACCGACCCGACCGACCTCGACCTGGTGAGCCGGGCGCTGCCGGCCCAGGGCTTTGCGGTGCTGTCGGCCAAGCTGGGCTACAAGCCGAAGAACCCGGTGGACCCGGCCTCCCTGAGCAGCGGCGACCTGGCGGAAGTCGAGGCCTTCCTGGCCGCCATCGACGCGAACGACGATGTGCAGAACGTGTTCGCCGGGCTGGCGGGCTGAGGCCTTGAAGCCCCGACACCGTTCACGCCAGCCAGCAATTACCACCTTTTTGACCCCAGCACGCATGCCTGTCCACCCCGCGCTCATCCACATCACCGAGCAAAGCCACGATGTCCTCATCGAGCTGATCTACGCGACTGAAAACAACTTCACCGGCCAGGTCATCTATGACCATCCGCTGTGCTTTTTGCACCCGCAGGCTGAGGCCGGCCTGCGCCGGGCCGCCCTGGCGGCGAGGGGCTTTGGCCTGCGGCTGAAGATCCTGGACGCCTTCCGGCCGCAGGAGGCGCAGGAAGCGCTGTGGGCGGTGGCGCCCAACCCCGACTACATTGCCGACCCGGCCAAAGGCTCGAACCACACGCGCGGCGTGGCGGTGGACCTGACGCTGGTCGGCGCCGACGGGCAGGCGCTGGACATGGGCACGCCGGTGGACACCATGACCGTGGCCTCGCACCATTTCCACGCTGCGCATCCGGCGCAGATCCAGGTCAACCGCATGCTGCTGCTGACCGTGATGCTGGAGTCGGGCTTTGTCCACCATCCGCATGAATGGTGGCATTACCAGTTGCCGCAGGCCGGGCAGTTCGCGCTGATCGACAGCCATGACTTCATGACTTGCCTGCACGCCGGAAGTCACGCGGCGGCGGGTTCAGTGGCGCCTTGAATGCTCTGTTTTCAATAGCTGCCTGCGCATGTACGGCCTGCGCCAACGCCTGATTTTCCTTGAGATTTAGCGGCTGCAGCGGCCCTCGGCACGAAAATCATGGCGCATGCCGCAGCGCATGAACGACCAGATCAACCCGTTGCTGTCGCAGATGGCCGCGCTTGAAGCCGAACTGCGCGCAGCAGTCCACAGCCGGAAAAGCCCGGCCTTCTTTCAGACCCAGAGCAAGCGCGTCGGGTTTGAAAAGTCCGCCAGGAACGCGCACCGATAGCGCCCGGCCGGCCTGCTGCTCGTGATTTTCTTAAAACCCGGCGCCTGCCGCTGCGGGCTGGCGCCTGGGCGCAATGCCATGCCCCTTTCGCGGCCACGGGCAGCGGCCAATTTGCGGCCGGCCTGGTGTTGAATACGGTGTGACCAACTTTCCAAACCCTTTCCAAGGAATTTTATGGACCAGCCTATTCACCAATTCAGCGAACTTTTTGCCCAGCTCGGCCTGCCCGCCGACGAGGCGGCCATCCGGCAGTTCATCGCCACGCATTCGCCCCTGCAAAGCGACCTCGACCTGGCGGACGCTCCGTTCTGGACGGCGTCGCAGGCGGCCTTCCTGAAAGAACAAAAGCTCGATGACGCCGACTGGGCGGAACTGGTCGATCAGCTGAACCTGGCGCTTCGCGGCTGAGCCGCTGCGCCAGCCCTGCCCTTCAGCCTCCAATTGCCGGCAAGGCGGGCCTGTCGGCACCTGGGCCATGCGGTGCCAGAGCCATCGCTGCCCGGCCCTTGAAAACGCGCCCGGCCGCTGCGTGCTTTGCCTTGAACGCGGCCACGGCGTTGTCATGCGAGCACGCCACAATGCCTGAGCCTGCCTTCAAAACAGGCCATGGCTGACGGGTAATCGCCTGCGGGCATGCCACCATCGGGCCTATGAACACCACCCACCCATCAACCACTCCACACCCCTTGCCCAGCCTGGCCGGCAAGAAGGGGCTGGTCGTCGGCATCGCCAACGACCAGAGCATCGCCTACGGCTGCGCCCAGGCGTTGCGGGCGCAGGGCGCGGCGCTGGCCGTCACCTATTTCAATGCCAAGGCCGAGCCGCATGTGCGCCCGCTCGCCGAGCAGCTGGCGGCCGACATCATCGCCCCGCTCGATGTGGAGCAGCCCGGCCAGCTTGAAGCGGTGTTTGCGCAGATCGAGGAGCGCTGGGGCCGGCTGGACTTTGTGATCCATGCCATCGCCTTCGCGCCGGGGCCTGACCTGCAGGGGCGGGTGACCGACAGCAGCGCCGCAGGCTTTGCCCGCGCCATGGACGTGTCGTGCCACTCCTTCATCCGCATGGCGCGCCTGGCCGAGCCGCTGATGGCCGGCGGCGGCGCGCTGGTGACGATGAGCTACTACGGCGCCCAGAAGGTGGTGGACCACTACGGCATCATGGGGCCGGTGAAGGCCGCGCTCGAAGCCACCATGCGCTACCTGGCGGCCGAACTCGGCCCGGCCGGCATCCGGGTGCATGCGGTCTCGCCCGGCCCGATCCTGACGCGGGCGGCCTCGGGCATCGGCCACTTCGAGCAGCTGCTGGGTGAGGCCGCCAGCCGCGCGCCCCGGCAGCAGCTGGTGACGATTGCCGATGTCGGCGCCGTCACCGCCATGCTCTGCAGCGATGCCGCCAGTTCGCTGACCGGCAACGTCATCTTTGTCGATGGCGGCTTTCACGTCATGAGCTAGCGGATGCGTTTTGCCCGTCAATCCTGCTTCACGCATAAAATAGGCCGATTGCGCAGGCACAGCATGCGCCAGCAGCTATCAATTAAGTAGCAAAACGTCAACCTGCCTTCAATTGAGCATTGCAAGTCAGAATGATTTCGCGCCAGGCGCGTGGACGGAAAGGCAAGGCGCGCTGCACTTGCGTGCCAACCAGCATCAACCTGAAAACGCCAAGCCATTGGCGTGCGGACCTGGCGTGCCGGCCTGCGCCGGGCCAATCGTCGCGACCAGCGTGGCGTAGAGGCCGGACCCGGCAGCGATGATCGGGTTGCCCTGCAGCAGGCCATCGCCCGCCAGGAAGTCGTTCACCGTGCCACCCGCTTCCCGCACCAGCACGATGCCGGCCATGCAGTCCCAGGCATTGATGTGCGGCTCGTAGTAGCCGATCAGCCGGCCTGCGGCCACATAGGCCAGCATCAGCGCGCCCGAGCCGTTGCGGATGAACATGCCGCCGCTGGACAAGGTGCGGTCCAGAAACGGCAGGAAGGCGCTGACCGGCACCCGGTGCGAAAAGCCCACGCCCAGCACGCCTTCGCTCAGGGCGGCGGCGCCGCTTGCCTTGAGCGGCACGGCATTGACGAAGGCGCCCTGCCCTTCGAGCGCATGGAACATCTCGCCGCTGTTGGGGTCATATACCACGCCCATGACCGGCCGGCCGTCGCACAGCACGCCGATGGACAGGCACCAGGCATGCATGCCGTTGACAAAGCAGGCGGTGCCGTCAATCGGGTCGATGACCCACAGGAAGCGCGCATCGGGCCGCTCCAGGCCGCCCTCCTCGCCCAGGAAGCCGTCCCCGGCGAAGCGGGCCGCCACCTCGGCGCGGATCAGCAGCTCGGTGTCGCGGTCGGCGGCGCTCACCATGTCCTGCAGGCCCTTGGACTCGATCACCAGGCGGTCGCGCTGGCGAAACATCTCCAGCGCCTTGTCACCGGCCCGGCGGGCCACCGCCTGCGCCAGCTGGTAGCGCGCCTGCAGCGCGTTCGTTGCCATCGCCATCATGCCTTTCCCCCCACGATGGACAAGCCCTGGTCGGCGAAGCGAATCGACACCGAACCCCCTACGGCCAAGGGCCGGCGCACCTCGGGCTGGCGTATGAACAGCTCGCCCAGCGGCGACGCCACCGTGTACTGCATCTCGGTGCCTAAAAATGACGCATGCATCACCTGGCCGACCAGTGCGTCATTGGCCGCCGCCGGCGCCAGGTGCATCGCATCGGGCCGCACCGCCACCCGGACATCGCCCCCGTAGCCGTGCCGGTTGGCCAGCCGCACCACGGCGCCGCCGATGTGGCAGTCCACCAGCCCGTCAACCGCTGCGGCGCGCACATCGCCATCGACCAGGTTGGCGTCGCAGATGAAGTCGGCCACGAACTCGTCGGCCGGTGTCTCGAACAGGTCGCGCGGCGTGCCGTACTGGGCAATGCGCTGCTGGTTCATCACGATGATCTGGTCGGACACCGCCAGCGCTTCTTCCTGGTCGTGGGTCACATAGACGGCGGTGAGCCGCAGGCGCTGCTGGAGTTCGCGGATTTCGTCGCGCACGCGCCGGCGCAGCTTGGTGTCCAGGTTGGACAGCGGCTCGTCGAGCAGCAGCACCTGCGGCTTGAGCACCAGCGCCCGCGCCACCGCCACCCGCTGCTGCTGGCCGCCCGAGAGTTCGCTGGGCAGGCGCGGGCCGTAATCGACCAGGCCGACCAGGCGCAGGCCCTCCTCGGCCTGGGCCCGGGCGTCGGCCTTGCGTGCGCCGCTGACCTCCAGGCCGTAGGCAACGTTCTCCAGCACGGTCATGTGCGGAAACAGCGCATACGACTGGAACACCATGCTGACATGGCGCTCGATGGCCGACTGCTGCGTCACGTCGCGCCCGCCGATCAGGATGCGTCCCCGGGTGACGCTTTCCAGGCCGGCGATCAGCCGCAGCGTGCTGGTCTTGCCGCAGCCGCTGGGGCCGAGCAGCGTGACCAGCGTGCCCCTGGGGATGCTGAACGAGACATCGTTGACGGCCACCACGCTGCCGTACTGCTTGGTGACATGGTCGAAGACCAGGGCGTCTTCCTGATTCGGGAGGGTCATGAGGGAACTTTCTTGATCACCAGGGGAGTCGGCACGGCAGCGTCGGCCGCCGCGCCCTGCACGCGGTCCACCCGGCGCAGCCTGCGCTGGCCGACCAGGCGCTGGGCCAGCAGCACGCACGCCAGCATCACGCCGATGAGCACGCTGGCGTAGGCAATCGCAATGCCGTACTGGCCGTTCTCGACTAGGCCGACGATGTAGGCGGTGGCCATGTTGTACTTGGCGCTGACCAGGAACACGACGGCGCTGACCGAGGTGATGCTGCGCACAAAGCTGTACACCAGGGCCGCGCTCAGGGCCGGCCGCATCAGGGGCAGGATGACCCGGCGCGCGGTGGTGAAGCTGTTGGCGCCCAGCATCGTCGAGGCCTCGTCCAGGCTGCGGTCGAGCTGGCTCATGGCCGCGATGCCGCCGCGCAGGCCGACCGGCATGTTGCGAAACACAAAGCACAGCACCAAGATGGCGGCGGTGCCGGTCAGCTCGATGGGCGGCGTGTTGAAGGCCAGGATGTAGCTGATGCCGATGACCGTGCCGGGAATCGCAAAGCTGAGCATGGTGGCGAACTCGAAGGCCGACTTGCCGGCAAAGCGCTGGCGCACCAGCAGCCAGGCTGCCACCAGGCCGAGCGCGGCGGTGATCGGCGCCGAAATGCCGGCGATCATCAGGCTGGTGAACAGCGAGTCCCAGGCGGTGCCGACCCAGCGCAGCCCGCGCTCGCCGGCCTCGATGCCGAAGGCGTCGGCATAGTGGCGCAGGGTGAAGCTGTTGTCGCGCCCCCACTGCTTGACGAAGCCGCCGGTCAGGATCATGCCGTACAGCACCAGCGTGAAGCTGCTCCAGACCACCACCACGGTGCCCAGCAGCCAGCTCAGGCGCCAGTCCAGTCCGGCATGCTGGCCGTTGTCGGCCTTGCCGGTCACGGTGGTGTAGGACCTGGTGCCCACCCAGCGGCGCTGCGCCAGGAAGGCGGTGACGGCGAAGGCCAGCAGCACCATGCCCAGGCCGGCGGCGCGGCCGGCATCGTTCTGGGCGCCGACGATGGCGAAATAGATGTCGGTGGACAGCACGCTGTAGCTGCCGCCCAGCACCATCGGGTTGCCGAAATCGGCCAGGCTTTCAATGAAGCCGACCAGGAAGGCATTGGCCAGGCCCGGCCGCATCAAGGGCAGCGACACGCGCCAGAAGGTCTGCCAGCGCGAGCCGCCCAGCGTCTGGGAAGCCTCCTCGACCGACGGGCTGACGCCCTCGACCACGCCGATCAGCACCATGAAGGCAATCGGGGTGAAGGACAGCAGCTGCGCCAGCCAGATGCCGTAAAAGCCGTACAGGCCGCGCCCCGGCGCCTCGCCGGTCAGGCTGCTGACCCAGGCGGTCACTGCGCCGTTGCGGCCGAACAGCAGGATCAGCGCCATGCCGATGACAAACGGCGGCGTGATGATGGGCAGCACCGTCAGGGCGCGCAGGCTGCGCTTGAAGCGAAAGCCGGTGCGCGTCACCACCAGGGCAAACGCCAGGCCCAGCAGCGTGGTGCCGGCGGCAGACGCCAGCGCCAGGAACAGGGTGTTCCAGGCCACGCCGCAGTTGCGCTTGCCCGCCACGCAGCCCAGCGACCAGATGCGGCCATCAACCATCCGCGCCAAGCCGGTCTGCAGGCTGTGGCCGCCGCCTTCGGTCGCAAAGGCGCTGACCAGCACCCGCAGCACCGGCAGCATGACGAACAGCCCGATCAGCGCCACCAGCGCGGCGATCACGCCGCAGACGAACACATCGCCCCGGCAGGCGCCCAGCAGCGCGGCGCCGGTGCTCAGCACCATCAGCGCGCAGGCGCCAAACACCAGCGCGCCCCAGCCCAGCCCGGGCGCTGCCGCCAGGCCCAGGGCGGCCGGCGCCGCGCTGGCCAGGCCGAGCCAGGCCAGGCTGGCCAGCCCCAGGGCGACCAGCGCGGCACCGAACTGATGGCGGGGCAGCCTGACCACACCCAGCAGCAGCGCCGCGACCGGCATCAACAGAAGGGGCAGCAGTTCGCTATGCCCAAAGCGCAGCACCTGCCACAGCGCGGATGCGGTGGCCTGGCTGCCCGGCCAGCCATCGACCAGCCATTCGCCGCTGAAAATGCCAGCCTCCTGCTGGTACCAGGGCAACAGCAGCAGGCCGCCCAGGGCCAGCAGCAGCCAGCCGCGCAATGATTTGTTCACGACTTATCGCTCCCTTAGCGGCGCAAGACTCAACACCCGGCGCTCAGCGCGGCAGCGAGAAAATCTCGTCGTCCCAGCGCTTGAGCAGGCGCTTGCGGGTGTCGTTGCTGCCGTATTTGGCGAAGTCGTAGTTGATCGTCTTGACCGTCTCCAGGCGCGGCGCCTTGGGCGGAATCGCGGCTTCCTTGTTCGACGGCACCTGCAGCGAGCCGGACTTGGCGCCCAGCGACTGCACATCGGCGCGCAGGGCGAATTCATAGAAGCGCTTGGCCGACTCCATGTTCTTGGCGCCCTTGACAATGCTCATCGAGCCGACCTCGTAGCCGGTGCCCTCGCAGGGCGACACCACCTCGACCGGAAAACCCGCCATGGCTTCCTTGAGCAGGTCATGCTGGAAGGAAATGCCGATACCGGTCTCGCCGCGCGCGGCCGCCTTGGCCGGCGCCGAGCCGCTCTTGGTGTACTGGCTCACGTTGTCGTTGAGCTTCTTCATGTAGTCGAAGGCCTCGTTCTCGCCCTGCAGCTGCGCCAGCGTGGCGATCATGGTGTAGGCGGTGCCCGACGAGTTGGGGTTGGGCATCTGCACTTCGCCCTTGTAGGCGGGATTGAGCAGGTCTTTCCAGCACTTCGGGGCCGGCACGCCCTTGCGCTTGAGCAGCTCGGCGTTGTAGCCGATGCCCAGCAGCCCGGCATACACGCCCACAGTGCGGTAGCCGGCGTTCTCGGCCTGCTTTTGCGACCAGGGCTGCAGCTTGGGCAGCAGCGGCGACTTGTACACCTCGGTCAGGCCCTCGGCCGCGGCCTGCAGGTGCGGGTCGCCGGTGCCGGCCCACCAGATGTCGGTCTTGGGGTTGTTGGCCTCGGCGCGCAGCTGCGCAAAGATCTCGCCCGAGCTCTTGCGCACCATCGACACCTCGACATGGCTTTCCTTCTCGAAGGCGTTGCGCATCAGCTCGCACCAGTCGTTATCGGCCGCGCACAGCACGTTCAGGCGTTCGGCCGCCTGGCCTGCCAGCGGCAGCACCAGCAGCGAGGACAGGGCAAGGTAACGCAGGGGGGCGAATTTCATGGTTTGTCTCCGGTTATAGGGGCGGCGAGCGAGCGGTCCGCCTGGCCTGTCTGATATTGCACACGTGTGCAAAGCACAGGTATGCAATTTAGTACCTGCACGGATTTCATGAAATCAGTGTTTTCCCGAACCTTGGGATCAAGGTCACCAGGGCACCTGCACGCGCACAGGCTGCCGCTGGCGAGCCAGGTCAATGCCTAGGCGCGCGCCGGGACCGACGGGCCGGGCGCCTGGGCGGCCTTGCCGGTCGAGCCGCGCCGCACCAGCGTCACCGGCAGCTGCAGCAGGCGCCCGGCCATCTGCGGCGCGGCCATCCGTTCGGACAGGCAGGCCACCGCCCGCCCGGCCAGCGCATCGACATCCTGGCGAAAGGTGGTGAGCGAGTACGGGCTGTGGGCGGACATCGGGATGTCGTCGAAGCCGACGACCCGCAGGTCGGCTGGCACCTGCAGGCCGTACAGCTCGCGGGCACCGTCGATCAGGCCGCAGGCCAGCGCATCGTTGGTGCAGAACACCCCGTCCGGGCGGCTGGCGGCACCGGCCAGCAGGCTGCGCGCCGCCTCGAAGCCGCTGGCATAACCGACCCCGGAGGCCTTCACGCGTTGCAGGCTGACCAGGCCGCGCGCGACCTCCGGCGCCAGCGCCTTGGCAAAGGCATCGCTGCGCTCGCGCATGCTATGGGTTGACTTGGGGACGTTCAGCAGCACCAGCTTGCGGGCGCCGGCCTGCCGCAGCACCTGGGCCGCCAGCATGCCGCCCTGCTGATGGTCGCTGTTGACCACATCGACGCCTTCGAGCACCGGGTCGCGGTTGATCATGACCACCGGAATGCGCAGCCGCAGGTATTCCCTGGCCAGTTCCAGCGGCGGCGTGCCCGAGGTCAGGATCACCCCGGCGATGCGGTACTGCAGCAGGTGGCGCAGGGTCTTGGAGAGCTGCTCGGGCTCGCTCGCGTCCATCAGCAGCGGCGCCTGGGCGTGCTGGGCCAAGTGGTGCGTCAGCGGCCCGAGCAGGCTCAGCAGGAAAGGGTTGTCAAAGCCCGCGACGACCACGCCGACCAGGTTGCTCTGGCGCTGGATCATGCTGCGCGCCAGCATGTTGACCTGGTAGCCCAGCGATTCGGCCGCCCGCAGCACCTTGGCGCGGGTATCGGGCGAGACGCTGGCGCCTTCGGTGAAGGTGCGCGAGACAGCCGAGCGGGAAACGCCGGCCACGCGGGCCACGTCGGCGGCGGTTACCCAGGAAGAGTCGGTCTTGGAAGTCATGTCGTCAAGGCGAAAGCGCGGCGCGGGGGCGTCTCAAAAAAGATGCGCCAAGCGTACACGGTCCTGAAGCGCTGACGCGCGACGCCGTGCGGTTCACGGCAGGCGCTTACAGCCAGGCGCATTGCAGCATGCTAGGCTTTGCGGGCATCAGAATTGAGCTGCGACCCAAGAGAACTGGTCATCAAGGCAGCGCCAATCCTTGGGTTTCAACACACAGCTTGGCGCAGGTTCAAGCCAGGGTCTGGACACCACCGCATCACCTCGTTTTGAAAGACACCATGGACATCACCCCACTGCCGGCCGATTCGCTGCCCGGCGAGTTCCTTGAAAACCATCCGTTCGCCGACATCCGGGTGGGCGACGGCGCCAGCCTAGTGCGGCAGGTCACCGAGCGCGACATCCAGCTGTTTGCCGCGGTCTCGGGCGACGTGAACCCGGCCCATGTCGATGCGCTGTATGCCAAGACCAGCCAGTTCCATGAAATCATCGCCCACGGCATGCTGGGCGGCTCGCTGATCTCGAACGTGCTGGGCACCCAGTTTCCCGGCCCCGGCACGGTTTATCTGGGCCAGACCCTCAAATTCCTCAAGCCGGTGCATGTGGGCGACACCCTGACCATCACGGTCAAGGCCACCTCGCTGGACGCCGACAGACACCAGGTCTGGCTCGACACGCGCTGCACCGATCAGGACGGCGATGTGGTGATCGAGGGCGAGGCCCACGTCGCCGCACCGGTGGAAAAACTGCGCATCCTGCGCACCGACCTGCCCGAGCCGCTGATGGCCGACAAGAACCTGCGCTACGACCAGCTGCTCAATGCCGCCAAGGCCCTGCCCCGCATCAAGATGGGCGTGGTGCATCCGTGCAGCCGCGAGGCGCTCGAAGGCGCGCTGGACGCCGACCGGCTGGGGCTGATCCAGGCCATCCTGATCGGGCCGGAGCCGCGCATCAGGAAGCTCGCCGGCGACTGCGGCTTTGACCTCACCGGCTTTTCCATCGTCGACGCGCCGCACAGCCATGCCGCAGCCGCCAAGGCGGTCGAGCTGGCGCGCGCCGGCGAGATCGAGGCCCTGATGAAGGGCAGCCTGCACACCGACGAGCTGCTCGGTGCCGTCGTCAGCAGCGCGAGCGGCCTGCGGACCGAGCGCCGCATCAGCCATGTGTTCGTGCTCGACGTGCCGCGCTACCCCAAGCCGCTGCTCATCACCGATGCGGCCATCAATGTCGAGCCCGACTTCGAGGCCAAGGTCGATATCGTGCAGAACGCCATCGACCTGGCCCATGCGCTCGGCATCGAGCGGCCCAAGGTGGCGATTTTGTCGGCGGTCGAAACCGTGACACCCAAGCTGCGCTCGTCGATGGACGCGGCCGCGCTGTCGAAGATGGCCGACCGGGGCCAGATCACCGGCGGCCTGGTCGATGGCCCGTTGGCGTTCGACAACGCGGTGTCGCTGGCCGCTGCCAAGACCAAGGGCATCACGTCCCCGGTGGCCGGCGAGGCCGACATCCTGGTGGTGCCCGACCTGGAGGCGGGCAACATGCTGGCCAAGCAGCTCGAATACCTGGGCGGCGCGCAGGCCGCCGGCATGGTGATGGGCGCGAAGGTGCCGATTGTGCTGACCAGCCGGGCCGACTCGGCCCATTCGCGCATCGCGTCGTGCGCCATCGCGCTGCTGCTGATCGCCCACCAGCTCAAGTCGCTGAAGGTGCTGGCATGAGCGAGGCGCTGCTGGTTGTCAACTCGGGCTCGTCCAGCGTCAAGTTCGCCGCATACGACACCGGCAACAGCGGCGGCGGCGCCGATTCGGCCCTGGCACGCATCGCCAGCGGCAAGATCGAAGGCATCGGCGGCACGCCCCGGCTGCTGATTCGGGGCCAGGACGGCGCCGTGCTGGAAGACCGCGCCATCAGCCTGCCGGCCGACCTGGCGCAGGCGCAGCAGCAGGCGTTCGGCCAGCTTTTCGACTGGCTGGGCCGGCATGCCGACGGCCGCACGCTGGGGGCAGTCGGCCACCGGGTGGTGCACGGCGGCGAGCGGTTCTCCAGGCCGGCGCGCATCACGCCCGAGGTGCTGGCGCAGCTGGACGAATTGACGCCGCTGGCGCCGCTGCACCAGCCGCACAACCTGTCGGCCATCCGCGCCATTGCCGGGCTGCTGCCCGGGCTGCCCCAGGTCGCCTGCTTCGACACCGAGTTCCATGCCAGCCAGCCCTGGGTCGCGCAGGCCTATGCGCTGCCGCGCCGCATCACCGAGGCCGGCGTGAAGCACTACGGCTTTCATGGCCTGTCGTATGAATACATTGCCAGCGTGCTGCCTGAGCGCCTGGGCACGGTGGGCGAAGGCCGCGTCGTCGCCGCGCACCTGGGCAACGGCGCCAGCCTGTGCGCGATGCAGGGCCGGCGCAGCGTGGCCTCGACCATGGGCTTCACTGCCCTGGACGGCCTGATGATGGGCACGCGCTGCGGCAGCCTGGACCCCGGCGTGGTGCTCTACCTGATGCGCGGGCTGGGCATGAGTCCGAAAGCGGTGGAAAAGCTGCTCTACGAGCAGTCCGGCCTGCTTGGCGTCTCGGGCGTGTCGGGCGACATGCGAACGGTCGAAGCCAGCGAAACGCCTCAGGCGCGGCAGGCTATCGAGCTGTACCTGTACCGCATCCGCCAGCAGCTCGGCAGCCTGGCCGCGTCGCTGGGCGGGCTGGACGCGCTGGTGTTCACGGCAGGCATCGGCGAGAACAGCGCCATGATCCGGCGCCGGGTCTGCATTGACGCGGCCTGGGTCGGCGTGGCGCTGGACGATGCGGCCAACGAGGCGCCGTCATCGGCCGCCCGCCGCATCAGCACGCCTGCCAGCCGGGTGGCGGTCTGGGTGATGCCGACGGATGAAGAGCTGATGATTGCCCGGCACACGCTGGCAGTCTTGGATTTGCTATGAATTCAATAGCTGCTTGCGCAGACACTGATTGCGCTGCGGCACTTATTTGCTTGAAAATAACGCCCCAGGCATGCATTGCCGGAGAATTTCACCGCCGGCAAGCGAAGCAGCAACGCTGGCGGTGCCTTTCAAAACCTGAAAAGCAGCGTAGGCGCCCTTAGACAAGGGCCACGACACAGGCGCTTGTAATTGTTCACTGGTCACTTGCCTGCTTCAGCATATTTGGCGCTTGTTGCCGCACAAAGCCCTGCCTTGCCAGCCCGCTCAGTGCCAGCCGCCCGTTCCGCCGCCGCTGCCTATCGCCCGGCGTGAACGCACCTGGTTGGTCGTTCCAGCCTGGGTCTCGCGGTCATGGCGGCTTTCCGCCGTGCGCTTGCCCTCATTGCTCTGGGTTGGGGCTTGCTCGCCCGTCTTGTTGGTGTCGTTTTCAAGCTTGCCGCCATGGCCTTCCGTGGTGCCGTGCTTGTGATCCTCATGGCCTGCTGATTTCTGCTTTCTGCTCATAGCTGCTCCTGTTGCGGTTCATGCGAGTGAAAAGAGTAAATGGTCAAGGTGAGCCGGGGGCATTCGTGGCAGGTCGCATGGCCCGGAGCCGATGACGAGGGCCCTGCATTCTTCTGCCACAAACGGCTGTGCATGCGCGGCCATTCACAGCCGCCGTAAAACATCTTTTGACCCCTTGCTGGCCGCGCCTGTCAGACGGCACCTCCTGTGCGGGCAAGGAAAAGGCCAGCAGCAGATTTTGTGAATGCCGCCATCAATCGGTGCCGTGCCCATGCGGCCATGCAGCGCGCTGCCATGCATGTTTGCGCCCAGCAACTGTGTACGCACTGCTTGGAATGCAGCAAGACAGCCGCCGCCGTACGCCGGTCGAACGCGTGTTGCCCATGCCGCCTTGAGGCTGGATGTCGAGAGGCGGCTGCGTGCAATGCCGCCCCCTGCCCACCTTCTACCGCCAACAGCCGAGTTTGAGCAATGGCCCGAACGGCTGGCTCAACCATATTGAGTCCCGGCGCTGGCTCAACAATAATTATTTCAACAAAAAAGGCAGGGAGCATGAAAAAAATATTAAGCCCCGGGGAGATTGCGCAGTTCCACGACCAGGGATTTGTCTGCATACCGCAAATCACGACCGCCGAAGAAGTCGCCTGGCTGCGCGAGGCCTACGACCGTCTTTTTGAGCGGCGCGCCGGCTGGGACAAGGGCGACATGTTTGATTTCGCGGGCACCGATGCGCCCGGCGTGGCGCTGGCCGCGCCGCAGCTTTCCTTTCCCTCCAGGTACGAGCCGGCACTGGAAAACACGATCTTCCGGGCCAACGCGTCGGCAATGGCGAAGCAGCTGCTGGGCGCGTCGGCGCAACTGGTGTTCGAGCATGCGATGCTCAAGCCGGCGAGAAACGGCGCGCCAACGCCCTGGCATCAGGACGAAGCCTTCTACGCCAGCAAGGGCGGCAATGACGTGCTCACCTTCTGGATGGCGCTGCAGCCGGTCGATGCGCACAACGGCTGCATGGACTTCATCGCAGGCAGCAACAAAGGGCCGCTGCTGGCCCACCGCAGGATCAACGGCGACCCGCGCATCCACGGGCTGGAGGCCCTGGGCGTGGATGAAGGCCGGCGTGTTTCATGCCCCCTGCCCGCCGGCGGCGCGACGGTTCACGGCTACCACACGCTGCACCATGCCAATGCGAACCTATCCGGCGAGCCCCGGCGCGCCTACGCGCTGCTGTTCGGCATTCCCCAGGACAAGCCACTGTCCGGGGAAGCCTTTCCCTGGAACCGGGACGTGGCGACCGCACGGCTTGAGCGCGCCAAAAAGGCAGACGGCCTGCTGCGGCGCTATGCCAGGCAGCTCAGGACGGCGGCAAAAGCCGTGATCCGGTGAACGATGGCCAGGCTTGGCACCGCTGTGGAAAGTGTCAAAAAACTCACACCTGCAGCCAAACAAGTACAAATACAAATACAAGTACGAAACATAGATGACGCTACAAATTCAATAGCTGGCAGCGCAGGCAACACCTGCACTAAAGGCCTACTTGATGCCAAACAGGCAACAGCCTCGTGGCACCTGTCCCCGTTCGGGTTCGGGGAGGCCCCCATCCCAGCCTTCCCCCAGCGGGCGAAGGAGCAACACCCGAACCGGAACCGGAACCCGAACCCGCATCCGACCCCGCGCCCGCAGTCCCGTTCTGCCTGGGCCTGCGATGACCCGAAAAAACGGGATCAGGGCGGCGCGCTGTTTGAGTGCAGCGCAGCGGAGCGAGTTTGCGCCGACCCCTGTTTTTTCGGGGCAGCGCAGGTTGCCCGCAGCGCAGCGAAGGGACCCAGGCAGCCGGGTCGCCTTTCTTTTGCTTACTTTTCTTTGGCGAAGCAAAGAAAAGTGAGTTGCCGCCGGGCAACCCCCGGCCAGCAGGCCACGGCAGAGAAAACAGAAGCCATAAGCAAGCACCAAAGCAAGGCAAGGCAAGGCAAAAAGCCACATCCGCTACGATTTCAATAGCTATCAGCGCAAGCATCTTCTGCGCAAGGCCCCGATTTCATCAAAAATTCCCGTCCAGTCCCGCAACAACGCCAACCCAACCGGCCAGCGCCCCGCCTCAAGGCAGCGGCGGCATCCCATCGCGACCGTCAACCGCAAAAGTAGACGAAGCAGCAGGCCCAGCCCCCACCACCTCCGCCCGCATCAACGGGAGGTGCTGCGGCCAGTCGCGCTGCATGCAATCGACCAGCGCCTCCCGCACCTTGCAGCGTAAATCCCAGCTCAGGCTCGAATTAGCCGAGGTCACCAGCACCCGCAGCTGCATGCCGCGCTCGCCCGCCTCCACCACCTGCAGCAGGCACAGCCGCTTGTCCCACTCGGGCGCGGCCTCGCAGGCCAGCCGGGCGGCTTCGCGCAGCGGCGCCAGCGGCATGCGGTAGTCAACCCAGAGGAACACCGTGCCGATGATCTGTGCGCTGGTGCGGGTCCAGTTCTGGAACGGGTTTTCGATGAACCACTGCAGCGGAATGATCAGCCGGCGCTCGTCCCAGATCTTCAGCACCACATACGTGCCGGTGATTTCCTCGACCCGGCCCCATTCGCCCTGGATGATCAGCACGTCGTCCAGCCTGAACGGCTGCGCCAGCGCAATCTGCAGCCCGGCGATCAGGTTGCTGAAGATCGGGCGCGCCGCGATGCCGGCCACGATGCCCACCACACCGGCCGAGGCCAGCAGGCTGGCGCCGATCTGGCGGGCGCCTGGAAACGTCATCAGCATCAGGGCCAGCCCGGCCATCAGGATGATGAACATTGCGGTGCGCGCCAGCATCCGGGTTTGGGTATGGATGCGCCGCGCCTGCAGGTTGTCCTCGACATCGACCGGGTAGAGCGAGATGACGCCCAGCGCCACACCGCGCACCGCGCGCAGGCCCAGCCAGGTCAGCGTGGTCAGCAGCAGCAGCACGTTGACATGGCGCACGCCGGCGATCAGCGGAAAAGTGTCGGGCGCGACCTGCCAGACCGCCTGCAGCGCCATCAGCGGCATCAAGACCCGGGTCGGCGCCCGGCATTGCAGCGCGGTGCGGTTGGACACCGGCAGCGAACGGGTCAGGCGCAGCACCACCCTGGCGCTGGCCTGGTGCACCAGCAGCGCCAGCACCACGCTGGCCAGCGCGGCCAGCAGGATGCGCAGCGACGAGTCATCGACCCAGGAGATCAGCGCGGAAAAGGGCACGGCCTGCAAGGCGGGTTCAGGGCAACTTCAGTCCCGGTGCTCAGGCCACGCGGGGCCTGACTTTTGACGCCGCCAGCCTGGCATGCTGGCGCGCCACCTCCACATCGCCGTCAAAGGCCAGCGCCACGCCCATACGGCGCTTGACGAAGCTTTCCGGCTTGCCGAACAGGCGGATGTCGGTGTTCGGCACCCGCAGCGCCTCGGCCACGCCGTCGAACACAATGCCGGCCGCATCGACCCCGCCGTAGATCACGGCGCTGGCGCCGGGGCTTTTCAGTGCGGTGCTGACCGGCAGGCCCAGGATCGCCCGCGCATGCAGCTCGAACTCGTTTTGCCACTGGGTGCACAGCGTGACCATGCCGGTGTCGTGCGGGCGCGGGCTGACCTCGCTGAACCAGACCTCGTCGCCCTTGACGAACAGCTCGACGCCGAACAGGCCCAGGCCGGCAGGCTGGCCATCCAGGCCCAGCCCCAGGTTATCGGTCACGGCACGGGCGATGTCGCGGCTTTTCTGCAGCGCCAGCGGCGGCATCGGATGCGGCTGCCAGCTTTCCACATAGTCGCCGCTGACCTGCAGATGGCCGATGGGCTCGCAAAAATGCGTTTGCACACTGCCGTCCTCGCCTAGCGCGCGCACCGTCAGCAACGTGATTTCATAGTCGAAATCCACAAAGCCCTCGACGATGACCCGGCCATGGCTGACCCGCCCGCCGGCCATTGCATGGTCCCAGGCCGGCGCCACGTCCTTGGGCAGGGCGATCTTGCTCTGGCCCTTGCCGGACGAACTCATGACCGGCTTGACGACGCAGGGGTAGCCGATCTTGGTATCAATCGCGGTTTGCAGCGCTTCGAGCGAATCGCAGAACACATACGGGCTGGTCGGCAGCGCCAGGGTCTCGGCGGCCAGCCGGCGAATGCCCTCGCGGTCCATCGTCAGGCGCGCAGCGCGGGCGGTGGGCACCACCCGCACCGTGCCGGCGGCTTCAAGCTCTTCGAGCATGGCGGTGGCAATCGCCTCGATCTCGGGCACCACCAGGTCGGGTTTTTCGCGCTCGATCAGGGCCTTGAGTTGCGCCGGGTCGCTCATGGTGATGGTGCGCGCATGGTGCGCGACCTGCTGGCCGGGTGCGTTCTCATAGCGGTCCACGGCGATGGTTTCGACGCCCAGCCGCTGCAGGGCAATCAGCACCTCCTTGCCCAGCTCGCCCGAGCCGAGCAGCATGACTTTAGTGGCGTGGGGAGACAAGGGAGTTCCGAAGGTGGTCATGGCGCTGGATTTTCAAGTGAAGACGAAAGAAAGCATGGATGGCAAGGCGCCCAGGCCGGGCAGGAAACCCCGCAGGCACGCTGCACGCAGCCAGCTACTGTACTGCAGGCATCCTGGCCGGGTCACAGCTGGCCTGCGGGGCAGGTTTCACATTCTGTTGAGGGCGCGAAAAGCACAAGAATGGAACTGGTTACTTTCAGTAATAACTGCAGAGCATTCACAGGCCGACGCGGTGCTCAATCAACAGCTGAACGCTTATAAATACCAAGGCGTGGTTGCCAGCCGGGCTGCAGTATTTTTTATGGCAACTCCCCCCTGTCTCGTGTCCTGGCGAGTCCAATGTCACGACAGATAAAAAGCAACCATTTTTTAAAACTCATCTTCATGAGTGGTCAAAGCGAACTCTTAACAATAAAATTAAAATTTTACGATTAAGCTTTGTATTACTTGTAATAAAAATGGTTGAGATGTCATACAACCTTGCGCAAATGCAAACCGCACGCCAAGCCGAAAAGCAGGCGGTTGAGACCGAGCGCCTGCTATACCATGAGCTGATGCTTCATTTGGCGGACTGCGAGGGGCGTGACGACTTTGGAGAAAAAAACCAGCTTTTGGTGAAATGGAAAGCAGCCTTGCAGGAGCGCCTGGAGTTGTCATTTGTCTGCACCAATTTAGCCAAATCAGCATTGGCCTAGGCCGCTACCCGCGCCAGCATCACTTCCAGCTCCGCCAGGTCCATCGGCTTGGTCAGGTGCTCGTTGAAACCGGCCTCGAACGAGCGCCTGCGGTCGTCCTCGCTGCCCCAGCCGGTGACGGCGATCAGCACGCTGTCGGTGAACCGGGCATCGGCCCTGAGCTGGCGCGCCACTTCATAGCCGTTCTTTCCGGGCATGCCGATGTCCAGCAGGATCACGTCGGGGCAAAAGGCCGAGGCTGCCTCGAAAACAGCCGCGCCGTCATAAACCGTGCGCGCCTCGTGGCCCATCATCGACAGGATTTCAGCCAGCGTGTCCGCCGCATCGACGTTGTCATCGGCGATCAGCAGCTTGAGCGCCGCCACCTCGTCGGCTTGTCCCGTCAGCAGCACAGGCCCAGGCGCCTCGCCGGCCGCTTGGGCCAGGCAGGGCAGCGTCACCGTGAAGGTGCTGCCCTGCCCCGGCCCCGCGCTGGCGGCCGTGACCGTGCCGCCATGCAGCTCGACAAGGCTGCGCACCAGGTACAGGCCGATGCCCAGCCCGCCCTGCGAACGGTCGAGCGTGCGGCCGACCTGGGTGAACAGCGCAAACACCTTCTCCAGCATGTCGGGCGCAATGCCGACGCCGCTGTCGGTGATGTCGATCACCGCCATGCCGTCCGCCTGCCGGGCCGTCAGGCTGATCTGGCCGCTTTCGGGCGTGTACTTGGCGGCATTGTTGAGCAGGTTGCCCAGGGTCTGGGCCAGCCGGGTGGCATCGGCCACCAGCATGATGTCGGCCGGCGGCAACGCCACGCTCAGCCGGTGGCAGCGCGCCTCGATCATCGGGCGGCTGAGCTCGACCGCCGTTTCGATCGCCGCGGACAGGCTGGTCAGGCTGGTTTCGAGCAATATCTTGCCGCTGTTGATGCGCGAGATGTCCAGCAGGTCGTCGATCAGGCGGATCATGTGCACCAGCTGGCGCTCCATGATCTGCCGCGCCCGCCGCGCGGCCGCCTCGTTCACATTGTCTTTTTTCAGAATCTCCAGGCTGGTGCGGATGGGTGCCAGCGGGTTGCGCAGCTCATGGGCCAGCGTGGCCAGGAATTCGTCCTTGGTGCGGTTGGCGTCGTGCAGCACCTGCTCGGCCTGCTTGCGCTCGGTCACGTCGATGATCGAGCCGGCCATGCGAAAGGCGCGGCCCGACGTATTCCTGAGCGCCATGCCGCTGATCAAAAACCAGTGCCACTCGCCCGACTTCAGCCGCATCCGGCATTCGACCTGGTAGGGCTTGTCATGCCGCAGATGGGCCTGCAGCGCCTGGCGCACGCCTGGCTGGTCATCGCCGTGCATCACGCCTTGCGCCGATGCGGGCAGGTCGGGAAACTCTTCATGGCTGTAGCCCAGCAGCGCCTTGAAGCGAGGCGAGTAAAACGTGGTCTTGGCCACCATGTCCCAGTCCCACAGGCCGGCGCTGGAGCCGCGCACCGCCAGCTGGTAGCGCTCGTCGCTTTCGCGCAGCGCCTGGTTGGCCTGCTCCAGCGTGGCGGCGCGCCGCCCCAGCTCGTCGAGCATGGCATTGAACAGATCGACCATGGTGCCGATCTCGTCCTGGCTGGTCTTGGGCGCGCGCAGGCTGAAATCGCGACGGCGCAAAATCTGCCGCGCCACGTCGCTGATGGCGATCAGCGGCCCGGTGATGGTTTTTTGCAGCCGGTGCGACATCAGCAGCGACGCGCCCAGGCTGCTGGTGAGGATGAGCGCCAGCATGCCCACGTATTCCAGCGCGCGCGCGGGCAGGTTGTGGCCGGCTGCCAGGTAGAACATGCCGATCTGCTCCCGATTGGAGAACACCGGCTGCCAGACCTCGACCGATTGCCAGCTGACGCTCACGCCCTTGGGCTTGATTTTCGCTGGAATAGCCGGGCCCTGGCGCTCGGGCGGATGGAACACCGCGAACAGTGCGCCGCGCTCGTCGAACAGCGCGGCGGTGGTGACGCTGCCCTTGGCGCGCAGCACGCTCAGGTTTTCGGCGGCCGCCTTTTCATCGCCGAACACCAGCGCCGCGCTGCTGACCAGGCCCACGATGTCGGCCTGGGTGACCAGGTCTTTCTCGATCTGCTGCAGCTGGCTGCGCAAATCGAAGGCCACCAGGGCCGCGCCGGCAAAAAGCAGGCCCACCAGCGTGGTGGTCACCAGGATGAAGTTGAGTTTCTCGGCAATCGACTTGTCAGCCAGCCATTTCATGGGGCTTCCTCCTCGACATCCTGCGCCACGGCCAGCAGCCGCGAGCTGAGCTTCAGGGAGCGGGTTTTGGCCGCCCCGAGCGAGACTGAAAACCGCACCCGCCCGGCCAGCGTGGAGAAGTTGATCACGCTGCCCGGCCGCAGTGCGCCCGGCTGTTCGGTCACCACCAGCACCGGCCCGCTGACGGCGGCAATCGCCTCGCGCAAGGCGGCATCAGGCCGGTAAGCCAGGAAAAGCACATGCAGCCCTGCGGACGGCTCGGAACTGCCGACGCGCAGGGCTTTCACCGGGCGGCCCTCCAGGGTGCGGCCGGCCAGCAGCTGCTCCAGGTCGGCGGCCAGCGAATCGTCGCCGGCAATGCCGATCAGCAAGGGCTCGTCGCCCCGCTTGAACACGCCCGCCGGCCATTCGATGAAGGCGCAGAACTTGAAGAGAAATGCCGCCTTGACGGCGCTTTCGCGCTGCGGCAGGACCGGCTGCGCCACGGCCGCGCCGGCCATGAAAACGCATGCCAGCCATAGCGCCGCACGCAGCGGCAGCCGGGAAGAAAAAAGGTGTCGCATCAGGCTGCGCTTCAGAACTGGCAAACCGCCTTGAACAGCAGCCTGCGCTCGATCTGGCTGGCCACGCCCGCCGCACTGAACTCGACATGGCGCCGGTCAAACAGGTTCTGCGCCAGCACCGACAGCTCCAGCGCCGGGCTTGCCTTCCAGGCCAGCCGGGCATCGACGGCGGTGTAGGCCGGCACCAAGGGCGACGGCAGCGCGCCCACGTGACGCACCAGCAGGTCGAACTCGGTGCGCGGCGTGAGGTTGAGGCTGGAGCGCAGGCTCCACTGCTCCCTCGGGTCATTGCCCAGGTTGGGAATCGAGATCGCGTCGGTGGCGCCGGAGGAAAACCGCAGGTGCTTGCCCAGGCCCGAATAACCGGCCGACAGGCGCCAGCTGGCGCTGGCCTGCCACTGCGCCCAGGCCTCGAGGCCCTGGCCGGGGCCCTCGATCTGGTTCTCGACCGTGGTGGGCAGCTGGCCGGGAATGCCGGCGCGCAGACCCTTGTAGTACTGGCGGAAGGCGGTGACCGAATAACTCACGCCGGGATCGAGCTGGCCCCGGTGGCCGAGTTCGATGACGCTGGCGGTTTCCGACTGAAAATTCGGGCCACCGGCAATCAGGAACGGCGCCTTGCCCGGAAAGTAAAAATCCCGGTCGATGCGCGATGGCGCCCGCACGGCGCGCGAAGCGGCAAACCAGCTCATGTTTTGCGGCGAATGCTGGTAGGCCAGCCGGGCCGATGGCAGCAGCTCGACGCCGGTGTAGCTGTTGCGCTCTGCCTTGGCGCCCAGCGTCAGTTTCCAGCGTTCGGACAGTTCCATCTGGTGCTGGGCAAACAGATGCGCCCATGAAAGCATCCGCTCGGCCGGATCAAAGCGAACCAGGACTGTCGCCTCATTGGCATCGCGCGCGCGCCGGTAGCCAAGACCCCAGAGCAGCTGCTGGCCGGCGGGCATCCGTGGCTCGTGCGTGAACTGCAGGTCCAGGTTTTTGGCGTTGTTGCGCAGCACCGTGGTTTCATCGCGCTGCGCCACGTCGTAGTAGGCCTGCAGCTTGTAGGGCGAGCCGTCGGCAAAGCGGCTGCTCCAGCGCGAGAGCAGGTTGCCGCCGCGCAACCTGGGCGCGAGATTGGTCGAGGGGTCATCGCCGCCACGGTAGGCATCGCCCTGCACGGTCAGCTGCGACACGCCCTCTTTCCAGTCGGCGCGAAAGCCCACCTGGTGGCGGGTGTCGGCATCGCCGCGTTCCACACCATTGCCCAGGCGGGTGTTGTCCCTGTCATTTCGCAGGCCATAAAGGCGAACATGGCCGGATTCGCCCAGCGTGCCGCCCCAGCGCACCGCCGCCCGGCCGCTTCCGGATGAGCGGGCCACGGAAACCAGGGTGCCCTGGGTCGCGGCCGCATCCCGGGTGATGACATTGATGACGCCGTTGACCGCGTTGGCCCCCCAGAGCGTGCCGGCCGGCCCGCTGATGACCTCGATGCGCTCGATGTCCTCCAGCATCACCGCATTGGCATCCCAGAACACACCCGAGAACAGGGTCGAATACACGCTGCGCCCGTCGATCAACACCAGCAGCTTGTTGGCAATGTCGTTGTTGAAACCGCGCGCGCTGATGGCATAGCTGCCCGAGCTGACCCGCGCCACCTGCAAATTGGGCGCCAGGCGCAGCGCCTCGGGCAGGCTGGTGGCGGCGGAGCGCCGGATGTCCTCGCTGGTGATGACAAACACCGAGCTGGCGGCGTTGTGCAGCGGCTCGGCCCGGCCCGACACCGAGGTCACCTGGACTTCGCCGAGCTGCTCCAGGCTGAGGTCGGCCAAGCTGTCAATCCGCAGTGAATCGGCAGCGTTTGCCAGCGGGGCCGCGAGTGCAATGCCAAGCAACGGCAGGACCTTGGCCAGGCGAAAAATCTTCGCTGGAGCGTGTTGCATGCAATTTGACATCGCGCATATCTTAAGGGAAAGCTCAAGCGCAGCAATGCTGGCAAACCGGCCTCCGGCCAGCCTCGCCAGGCAGTGAAAAGCCAGCGCGCCGGCCAGCGCATGCGTCTTGGCCGCCTGCTGTTTTTCAAGCATCGAAAAGGCCTCTGGCGCATGCAGTTCCTGCGCAAACAGCTATTCATTGGATAGCAACAACCACAACTTGCCTGAAGAGGCATGATTCAAGGCCGGGGCAATGCCGCGCTGGCGGTCCTACCCGCCCTTGGCGCGCGCAGCCAGGCCCTGCAGCTCCAGCATGCGCTCCTCGAAATAGCTGCCGACGGTGTAGCGCGCCGACAGCACGACCTCGCGGCGTGCATGCAGGAACAGCGGCATCGAGATGCGGGGCCTGAGCCGCCCTTCCCCGCACGGGTTGAGCACCCGGTGCAAGGTCGAGGGATAGTAGTGGCCCGAGGCCTCCTGCAGCATGTCGCCGATGTTGACGATCAAGAGGCCGAAGTCGCAGGGCACGTCGTACCACCGGCCGTCCTTGCCCAGCACCTGCAGGCCCGGCTCGGTCGCCGCCGGCAGCAGGGTCAGCAGGTTGATGTCGCCGTGCGCGGCCGCCCGCATGGCGCCGGGCGCCTCGTTGCCCGACAGCGGCGGGTAGTGCAGCACCCGCAGCAGCGTCTGGTCGCAGCCCCGGATCATCTGCGGCAGGGGCTCGGTGTAGCGGCTGCGCACCTCGGCGGGCGAATGCGCCTCGACCCAGCCGAGCAGCTCGGCGGCCAGCTCGCTGCCGTCGGCGTAGTAGCGCCGCGCCGCATCCGACACCTCCTCGGGGTAGCAGCCCCAGGGGAAGATGTGGAAAAACTCCTTCAGGTCGCGCCGGCTGTGGTTCTTGGCGGTCTCCGAGACTACGGATGAAAAATAGCCATCACACTTGACCGGGTCATAGGCATAGCGGTGCCGGTTTTCATGGGCAAAAAATGCCAGCCATTCGGTGTAGATGCCCTCGACCAGCCGGCGGTCCAGCGGATGGTGCGCCAGCACGCCAAAGCCGGTGTCGTGCAGCCCGCTGCAAAAGTCGCGGGCCGCCGTGGCGCTGCGGTAATCAACGAC
>JAQGNK010000212.1 GCA_028291905.1 Polaromonas sp. | reverse complement strand
ATCATGACCTTGCAGTGGTACATGGTGGGCTGGTACTCGTAGATCTCGGCGCCTGCCTGCAAAAGCGGGCCCCAGGTGCCACGGGACGCAGCACGCACGGTGTCGGTGTCAATGATTTTTCCGGGGGTGACCAGGCGTATCTTGACGCCGCGCTTGAGCGCATCGACCAGCACCTTGAGCGTGATCTCGTCAGGCACGAAGTAGGCGCTGGACAGGTCGATGCTCTCTTTCGCCGCCGTGATGGACAGCTGGTACATCAGCTGCATGCTCTCACTGCCGCCTGAAGGCGAGCTTGAAAACACCTGTCCGGCCATGTCGCCGGCTGGCGCCAGCGCAGGGAAATAGGGCTCGCCGTGCATCACCTGCCCGGTGACCTTGAGCCAGTTTTCCATGAAGACCGCCTGCATCTGGGCCACGACCGGACCCTCCATGAGGTAGTGGGAATCACGCCAGTGGTTTGCATCCTGGGCGTTGCCAGTCCACAGCGGGGCAATCCCGACGCCGCCGGTGAAGCCGGTCTTGCCGTCAATCACCAGCAGCTTGCGGTGGGTCCGGTTGTTCAGGCGGGCCAGGTTGTACCAGTTGGGCTTGTGGAACTTTTGGATTTCAACGCCCGCCTTGCGCATTTCGTCCAGGTACGCATCATCCATCTTGGCGGTTCCCACCCAGTCAAGCAGCACATGCACCTTCACCCCGGCCTTGGCGCGCTCGGACAGCGCATCGGCAAACTCGCGGCCGATGTCGCCCGACCAATAGACAAAGGTTTCAAAGGTGATGGTTTTTTGTGCGCCACGAATGGCGCCCAGCATCGCCGGAAAAATCTGGTCGCCATTGAGCAATTCCCGCACGCGGTTGCCGCCAATCAGGGGCGGCCCCAGCAGCGTGCTCATGGCGCGCCGAAACTGGGGCTCGTCGGTCGAATAAAGGCGCGGCAGCTGGCGAGTGACTTCTTTTTCACCGCCGCTGGTGAAGTTCACCGCAATCAGCACGCCGATCACGGTCAGAAAAAATGTGGCGGCAATGGCCAGCAGAAGGCGTTTTTTTTTAATCATCGTGGTGCAGCAGGCGCGGCAGGCTGCCAGGTAAATTTCAACGAGGTGTCAGCACACATTCCAAGGCTCAAGCATTATTGGGCAAGCTCATCATTTCCCTGAAAGCTGATGAGCTGACAGCGCGTAGTCCGGCGGCTTGAAGCGCCAGCGACAATACGGACATGGCAAAAACACATATGCAATTACAGGAAATCCTCTTTTCCCAGGGTTTTGGCACGCGGCGCGTCTGCGCCGGCCTGGTTCAACAGGGTTTTGTGACGGTGGCGGGCGCCCCTTGTGCGGAGCCAGCTATGGAATTCATAGCGCAGGGGCTGCAGTTCACGGTGCAGGGCGTGGCCTGGCAATACCACGAGAAAGCCTATCTGATGCTGCACAAGCCGGCCGGCTATGAGTGTTCGCAAAAGCCCAGCACCTACCCCAGCATCTACACGCTGCTGCCGTCGCCGATTCGCCAGCGCGGCGGGGGCGCGGCGGCTGGCGTGCAGGCAGTCGGGCGGCTCGACCAGGACACGACCGGGTTGCTGCTGCTGTCGGACGACGGCAAGTTCATCCACCGCATGAGTTCGCCCCGGCACCATGTGCCCAAGGTCTATGAGGTGACGGCCAAGCACCCGGTGGACGAGGCGCAGACAGCCAAGCTGCTGGCCGGGGTGGTGCTGGACGACGATCCCAAGCCGGTGCGGGCGGCCGCCTGCGAGCAGACCGGCGAGCTGCAGCTCAGCCTGACGCTGACCGAAGGCAAATACCACCAGGTCAAGCGCATGATCGCCGCCGTCGGCAACCGGGTCGAAGGGCTGCACCGCTCGCGCATCGGCGCGCTGGCGCTGCCGGCCGACCTCAAGCCCGGCGACTGGCGCTGGCTGACGCCGCAAGACCTGGCCAGCATCGGCGCTGCGCCTGCGGCCAAAGCCTGATCGGCAGTGCATGTACCCGCAAAAAAGCGCCGCTTGACTGGTGGGTTGATCCGCTGAAAAAGCCGCTTCGATCTGGTTTTCCCGCTTCACACCACGTCCCAAACGAAGGAGCCCTTCATGAGCCAGCGTCGTCAATTCCTCGGTGCCGTGGCACTGGGCACGGCTGCCGTGCCTTCACTCCTGCAGGCGCAGGCCGCGCCCAAGGCGCTGCGCTGCTTACGGTGAGCGGGCTGGTCGGCGCGGGCAACCGGGGGCCGCTGGATCCGGTGCTGGACCAGATGATGGCCAAGCAGAAGATCGGCTTTGACAAGGCGCAGGTGTTTGACTTCGCCGCCCTGACGGCCTTGCCCGCCGTCTCCATCCGGCCGACGCTCGAATACGACGGCAAGCCGCGCAGGCTCAAGGACCCCTTGGTGATGGATGTGCTGCAGGCCAGCGGCGTGAAAGTCAACGACAAAACGACGATTTTCATGCGCGCCGTCGATGGCTGCACGGCCCGGCTGTCGGCTGCGGATGCCCGCAAATACCGCTACATCGTTGCCACCCATCTGGACGGCCAGCCGATGGCACTGGGCGGACTGGGGCCGCTGTGGGGCGTGTACGACGCCGACCGTTTCCAGACATGGCGGCCAAGCCGCTAAGCGCACGTTTTGCCGCATGCCCGTGGGCGATGTACCACATTGAAGTGAAGGAAGGCTAGCCAACCAGGCGCATCTCAAGATTTAACCAAAATATGGCTGTAGAGCATGCTCTGCTTGCGCAAGTAGCTATCAAAATTGAATCGAGCAAAAGATAGTTTGCCGTTTCCTGCAGGGCTTGGCATGCCAGAAAAAAGGCGTTCTGACCGGGCCTTCGGGCCGGCGGTCGGGCAGGGCGGCAGGCCACGCTCCGGGCTAAAACAACGGGCCGCTACACTAGCCGATTCACCCCGTGAAGGACTCTTTTCGTGAATGCTTCCAGCCGTTTCCTGATCGCCTTGCTGTGTGCCGCCGCAAGCTTTTCAAGCCTGCCTGCTATCGCCGCCGCGCCTGCAGCCGCTGCGCCCATGCCGGTGTTCGTGCTCAACTCCCTGGAGGACAGCGTCAGCATCATCAACCCGGTGAACTGGACTGAAACCCGGCGCATCGAAACCGGCAAGCAGCCCCACCACCTCTACCTCACGCCCGACGAGAAATCGGTGATCGTGGCCAATGCGCTGTCCGACTCGCTGACCTTCATCGACCCGAAGACGGCTGAAGTGCAGCGCACGGTGCGCGGCATCATCGACCCTTACCACCTGCGGTTCTCGCCCGACATGAAATGGTTCGTGACCGCCGCCAACCGGCTCAACCATATCGACATCTACCACTGGGACGGTAAGGACATGGTGCTGGCCAAGCGCGTGCCCACTGGCAAGACGCCCAGCCACCTGTGGATCGACAGCAAGAGCAGCACGATCTACTCGACCATGCAGGACAGCGACGAGTTGATCGCGGTCGATATCGCGACCCAGACCATCAAGTGGCGCACCAAGACCGGCCCGACGCCGGCTGATCTTTTTGGCACGGCGGGCGACAAGTTCGT
>JAQGNK010000121.1 GCA_028291905.1 Polaromonas sp. | reverse complement strand
CTATGGCGACCTGCTGCGGGCCGCCGGCGCCACTGAAAGGCTGATGGAGCTGCTGGAAACCCGCTCACCCGTGGTTTCACCCTCGAATCCGGTTGCAGCGCAGGTGGTTCCTGCGGGAAGTGCTATTAAATTTGACAACATCAATTTTCATTACCCATCGCGTCCGACGCAGCCCGCCTTGATGAATTTCAGCCTGGACGTGGCGCCGGGCGAGACCGTGGCCCTGGTCGGCCCGAGCGGCGCCGGCAAGAGCACGGTGTTCCAGCTGCTGCTGCGCTTTTACGACCCGATCAGCGGACGCATTGCGCTGGACGGCGTGCGAACGGCCGACATGTCGCTGCAGGACCTGCGCGGGCGCATCGGCCTGGTGCCGCAGGACGCGGTGATCTTCTCGACCAGCGCGCTGGAAAACATCCGCTACGGCAAGCCCGGCGCCAGCGACGAGGAAGTCAAAGCGGCGGCGCGGGCGGCGTTTGCCCATGAGTTCATCAGCGCCCTGCCCGAGGGCTACGGCACATTTTTGGGCGAGCGCGGCGTGCGGCTGTCGGGCGGCCAGCGCCAGCGCATCGCCATCGCGCGGGCGATGCTGAAGAATTCGCCGCTGCTGCTGCTTGACGAGGCCACCAGCGCGCTTGACGCCGAAAGCGAGCGCATGGTGCAAGCGGCGCTCGAATCGGCCATGAAGGGCCGCACCACGCTGGTGATTGCCCACCGCCTGGCGACGGTGCAGCAGGCCGACCGCATCCTGGTGCTCGACCACGGCCGGCTGGTGGAGCAAGGCACGCATGCCGAGCTGGTGCGCCAGGGCGGCGTCTATGCGCGGCTGGCGGCGCTGCAGTTCAACGCTTAAACGAAGAAATGCAAGCTGCGAAACCATAACTATGAATTATTTGCATACTTTCTAAAGAACAATGTCTTGGACAGTCGAGGCTGCCCGAACTAAGCTGTGCCACCTGATTTTTTTACAAGGAGCTTAGTAATGTCACACCTGCCAGCGGCCCTCAACGAAAGCGCGATGGCGCCCGCGTCTTCCATTCCGTCCTACCTCCAGGCCGATAACCTGGGGCCCTGGGGCAATTACCTGCAGCAGGTGGACCGGGTGATTCCGCACCTCGGCAATCTGGCCCGCTGGGCAGAAACCCTGAAGCGCCCCAAGCGCATCCTGATCGTCGATGTGCCGATCCACATGGACGACGGCACGGTCGCCCACTTCGAAGGCTACCGCGTGCAGCACAACGTCTCGCGCGGCCCCGGCAAGGGCGGCGTGCGCTTCCACCAGGACGTGACGCTGTCCGAAGTCATGGCGCTGTCGGCCTGGATGTCGGTCAAGAACGCGGCGGTCAACGTGCCCTACGGCGGCGCCAAGGGCGGCATCCGGGTTGACCCGAAGAAGCTCTCGCGTGGTGAACTGGAGCGCATGACGCGCCGCTACACCAGCGAGATCGGCATCATCATCGGCCCCAACAAGGACATCCCGGCGCCCGATGTCAACACCAACGAGCAGATCATGGCGTGGATGATGGACACCTACTCGATGAACACCGGCTCGACCGCCACCGGTGTGGTCACCGGCAAGCCGGTCGATCTGGGCGGCTCGCTCGGCCGGCGCGAAGCCACCGGACGCGGCGTGTACACCGTGGGCGTGGAAGCGGCCCGGCACATCGGGCTGGACATTGCCACGGCGCGGGTGGCGGTGCAGGGCTTTGGCAATGTCGGCGGCGTGGCGGGCAAGCTGTTCTCGGACGCCGGCGCCCGGATCATCGCGGTGCAGGACCACGGCGGCACGATCTACAACGAAGCCGGGCTGGACGTGCCGGCCCTGCTCGCGCATGTCGCCAGAACCGGCAGCGTGGGCGGCTTTGAAGGCGCCGAGGTGCTTGTGAACGACAAGTTCTGGGACGTGGACTGCGACATCCTGATTCCGGCGGCGCTGGAGCAGCAGATTACCGCCGCCAACGCGCACCGCATCAAGGCGCGCATGATCATCGAAGGCGCCAACGGCCCGACGACGCCGGCGGCCGACGACATCCTGCAGGAGCGCAATGTGCTGGTGCTGCCGGACGTGATCGCCAATGCCGGCGGCGTGACGGTCAGCTACTTTGAATGGGTGCAGGATTTCTCCAGCTTTTTCTGGGACGAGGACGAGATCAACGCCCGCCTGGTGAAGATCATGAAGACGGCATTTGCCGGCGTCTGGCAAGTGGCGCAGGAAAAGAAGGTCAGCCTGCGGACCGCAACCTTCATCGTCGCCTGCCAGCGCATTCTTCATACGCGCGAACTGCGCGGCTTGTACCCCTGATCGGGATTCGGCGCTGAAAAGCGCCGCTTGGGCGCGGGATGCGGATACCTCCCGCGCGCCTCTGGTTTTTATTTCAAGCCCCTCGCCGCAGCGAACGCAGAGTTACGCTGAGAAGGCAAAACTGATTTTTCAACGCTGTCGCCCTCGGCTTTCTCCGCGCCTCTGCGGTCATGAATTTTTTTGTCCTTGGGCTTGGCAGCTGCGCAAATTTTCAAGAAAAACGCCTCCAGCGCATGCAACTCCTGCGCAGGCAGCTATCAAAAAAGCAGCTAACTCAGGCAGAAACCCCGGCGTTCCGCTCCTCCATCAGACACGCAGGCTCAGGCTCGGCCTCGTGTTCCCCACTCGCCTCCAGCAAGCCATGCCGCTTGAGCAAGGTCCGCAGCACATTGCGCGACAGGCCGAGCACGCGGGCGGTGTGCACCTGGTTGCCCTTGCAGAAGTCATAGGCGGCCCTGACCAGCGTGCCTTCCACCTCATTGAACAAGCCAGGCTGGCCGCCCTGCAGGCGCTGCAGCAGCGCGGCCATCAGCGCATCGGGCGCCTCCGGCGCTTCGGCCTGCGCAGGTGCAGCCAGGGCCGGCGCGGCCACCGGCTGCACTGAAAGAGCCGCCCTGGGCGCCGAGCGCACCGAGCGCTGGAGCGACTGCAGATCGGCCGCCTGCAGCGTGCGGGTCGGCGCGACGATCAGCGCGTAATGGATCACGTTCTCCAGCTCGCGGATGTTGCCCGGCCAGTCATGCGCCAGCAGCGCCTGCACCGCTTCCGGCGACAGGCTGGCGCCGGCGATGTTCAGCCGCTCCGAATAGGTCGCCAGGAAATGCCTTGCCAGCGGCAAAATGTCGCCGGGCCGCTCCTGCAGCGGGCGCAGCTCCAGCGTGGCCACGCTGATGCGGTAGTACAGGTCGGCGCGGAAATGGCCGGCGGCCACCGCGTCGCGCAAATCCACATTGGTCGCGGCGATCAGCCGCACATCCAGCCCCACCGGCTTGCGCGAGCCCAGGCGCACCACCTGGCGCTCCTGCAGCACCCGCAGCAGCTTGACCTGCAGGGCCAGCGGCAGGTCGCCGATCTCGTCGAGAAACAGCGTGCCGCCGTTGGCCGCCTCGAACCAGCCGGCCCGCGCCTGGCTGGCGCCGGTGAAGGCGCCGGTTTCATGGCCGAACAGCTCGGCGTCGATCAGCGATTCGCTGAAGGCGCCGCAGTTCACCGCCATGAACGGCCCGCGCCGCCCGCTGCCCTGGTGCACCCGGCGCGCCAGCAGCTCCTTGCCGGTGCCGGTCTGGCCGATGATGAGGACGGTGGCCTCGGTCGGCGCCACCTGCTCGACGCGCTCCAGCAGCGCCACCGAGCCGGGGTCTTCAAAGACCAGCGCCTTGGCGCGGATCGACAAAGCGCCGGGGTTGGGCAGGATCAAGAGCTGGCTCATGCGTTGTCTCCCTGATGAAGTGGGTGGTGCTATTTCGTTTTCATTTCAATACGAGGTCAGGCGCGAAGCCGGAGAACAGGCTGTAGCCTGGCCAAGGCGAAGCAACGGCATATCGGATTGAAATGGAAATGAAATCAGAAGCCGGTCAGCACCGCGCCCTTGAACTCGGCCTGGATGAACTTGCGGATCTCTTCGGACTGGTAGGCCTTGACCAGCTTGCCCACCCACGGCTTGTCCTTGTCCTGCTCGCGCACCGCCAGCAGGTTCACATACGGCGACTTGGCCGCCTCCTGGGCGATGGCGTCCCTGGCGGGGCTAAGCCCGGCGGGCAGCGCGTAGTTGGTGTTGATGGCGGCGGCGTCCAGGTCGTCGAGCGAGCGCGGCAGCTGCGCCGCGTCGAGTTCGACGAACTTGATCTTCTTCGGGTTGTCGGTCACGTCCAGCGGCGTGGCCTTCAGGCCAGCCTCGGGCTTGAGCTTGATCAGCCCCTGGTCCTGCAGCACCAGCAGCACCCGCCCGCCATTGGTCGGGTCGTTCGGAATGCCGAAGCGGGCGCCCTCCTTCAGCTCCTTCAGGCTCTTGACCTTTTTGGAATAGATGCCGATGGGAAAGTTGACGGTGTAGCCGACCGACACGATCTTGTAGCCCCGGTCTTTGACCTGCTGGTCGAGGAAGGGCTTGTGCTGGTAGCTGTTGGCGTCCAGGTCGCCGGCGGCCAGCGCGGCATTGGGCTGGATGTAGTCGCTGAATTCGACGATCTGGATCTTCAGGCCATCCTTCTCGGCGATCTTCTTGACCTGCTCGAAAATCTGCGCATGCGGCCCGGCGGTGACGCCGATCTTGAGCGGCTTGTCCTGCGCCAGCAGGCTGCCGGAGAACGAGGCGGCCATGGCGACGGCAAAGGCGGAATGCGCCAGGAATTTGAGGGTGTTGCGTTTGTTGTTCATTTTGTTCTCTCGTTAAAAATTGGGAAATCGACTGAGCTGCCGTGCCGGCTTGCTGCGCGCTTTTTCCAAGCCAAACAGGCCTGTAGCGCAGGCAGCGCCTGCGCAAGCAACTATGAATTGAATAGCGCCATCAACATCGCGCGGGGCTGCCTGATTCCAGGCCTGCTCCACAGCGAAATTTCAAGCAAAAAAGGCCCGCAGCGCATGCACTACCTGCGCAAGCAGCTATCAAAAAAATAGCGCCTTCATAGCCTGCAGGCAGCCCTGGAGCCGGTCGGGTGCTCATTTGTGGCTCAGGCGGCGAACCGCCCAGTCGCCCAGGCTCTGCACCGCCTGCACGAACAGGATCAGCACCAGCACCACCGCCAGCATCACCTCGGGCAAAAAGCGCTGGTAGCCGTAGCGGATGCCCAGGTCGCCCAGCCCGCCGCCGCCAATCGCGCCGGCCATGGCCGAGTAGCCGGTCAGGCTGACCAGCGAAATCGTCAAACCCGCGACGATGCCAGGCAGCGCCTCGGGCAGCAGCACCTTCAGCACAATCTGCCAGGTAGTCGCGCCCATGGCCTGCGCCGCCTCGATCAGCCCGTTATCCACCTCGCGCAGCGCGGTTTCCACCAGCCGGGCGATGAAGGGCGCGGCCGCAATCGTCAGCGGCACCACGGCGGCGGCCGTGCCGATGGACGAACCCGTCAGCAGCCGGGTCAGCGGAATGATGGCGACCAGCAGGATGATGAAGGGCGTCGAGCGCACCGCGTTCACGATGCCGCCGACGATGCGGTTCGTGCCGGGGCTGTGCAGCACGCCGCCGCTGTCGGTCAGCCGCAAAAATACGCCCAGCGGCACGCCGATGACCGCGCCCAGCAGGCCCGAGATGCCGACCATGACGATGGTTTCCCAGAGCGAGCTGATAAACAGGTCCAGCAGCGCCGGCGAAAAATTACTGAACATGGCTCAGCTCCCCTCTTGCCGTGAAAGCGGCGGGAAGCGCACCGGCGGGAAAGAGCAGCGGATCGACCTGTTCCACCCGCACGCCGGCGCTGCGCAGCTGCGCCACCGCCGCATTGACCTGCTCGCGGGCGCCGCGCGCGAACACCGCCAGCGTGCCGAAGGGCTTGCCCTGGATTTCATCGACCTGGCCATGCACGATGGACAGGTCGATGCCGAAGCGCCGGATCACGCCGGACAGCAGCGGCTGGTCCGACTCGTCGCCGGCAAAGGCCAGGCGCAGCAGCTGGCCTTCGTCGGCCTGGCCGGCGCGCATCAGGCTGCGGATGCGCGCCAGCACGCTGTCGGGAAGCGCCTGCGGCACGATCTCGTCAATCAGGCTGCGGGTGGTTTCATGCTGCGGCCGGGTGAACACGTCGATCACCGGCCCGCTTTCGACGATGCGGCCGGCGTCGATCACCGCGACCCGGTCGGCCACCTGCTTGATGACCTGCATCTGGTGCGTGATGAGCACCA
>JAQGNK010000072.1 GCA_028291905.1 Polaromonas sp. | reverse complement strand
TGGCTTTTTGCAACACCAAGGCGCAGTGCCGCGACCTGGTGGCGGTGCTGCAGGCCCAGGGCTTCAGCGCGCTGGCGCTGTACGGCGAGCTGGAGCAGCGCGAGCGCGACCAGGTGCTGGTGCAGTTTGCCAACCGCAGCTGCTCGGTGCTGGTGGCGACCGACGTGGCGGCGCGGGGGCTGGACATCTCGCAGCTGGAGATGGTCATCAATGTAGATGTGACGCCGGACTCCGAAATCCACATCCACCGCATCGGCCGCACCGGCCGCGCCGACGAGGACGGCTGGGCCATCAGCCTGGCCAGCCTGAACGAAATGGGATCGGTCGGCAAGATCGAGCTGCTGCAGGGCGCCGAGTCCGATTGGCACAAGCTGGAAGAGCTGACGCCCGCCAGCCGCGAGCCGCTACGCCCGCCGATGGCGACGCTGCAGATCGTCGGCGGCCGCAAGGAAAAAATCCGCGCCGGCGACGTGCTCGGCGCCTTGACCGGCGAGGCCGGCTTCACCCGCGAGCAGGTCGGCAAGATCAGCGTGAACGAGTATTCGACCTACGTGGCAGTGGACCGCAGCATTGCCGCCGACGCGCTGCACAAGCTGGCGATGGGGCGGGTCAAGGGCAAGAGCGTGCGGGTGCGGCTGCTGGACGGCGAGGCTTGATGCGTCAGAGCCACAGCATCCTGGCTTGCCGTCGCGGCGTTCAGGGCCTCGTCAGCTTTCGCTACTGAATTAATAGCTGCTTGCGCAGGCTGTACCTGCGCAAGAGGCCGGTTTGATGCTTGAAAGTTGTTTGCTGGCCAAGCCAATTTGCTCTCTAACCCGGCCTTTGGCAGATATTTTCAGTCAAATCAGCGTCTAGCGCAGGCACTGCCTGCGCTGACAGCTATTGAATACATAGCAAAATGACGCATTGCCGAATCGTTGATGCAGTGAAGGCCTGAGTCTTTCGCTTGATTCGCAGCCAACGCTTCTTGAAATACTCCGTCTTCCCAAGCCCGGAAAATTCTTGGCGGGCCGTTCAGGCCTTGGACACCCTGAGCACTGCATCGGCCCGCTTGTGCAAATCCGGCAGCAGCTCCAGCCCCAGGCCGGGCTTGTCGCCCAGGCTGATCATGCCGTTCTTGACCACCGGCAGCTCGGTCACCAGTTCCTTGTACCAGCCGGTGAAGAACGCCCGCACGCTTTCCTGGATCAGCGCATTGGGCGCGTGCAGCGACAGGTGGGTCGAGGCCGCCCACACCACCGGCCCGGTGCAGTCATGCGGTGCCACCGGCAGCTGCCAGGCGTCGGCCATGGCGGCAATCTTGCGCGCCTCGGTCAAGCCGCCGCACCAGCTCAGGTCGAGCATTGCCACGCCGGCCACGCCGGTCTGCAGGTAGTCCTTGAAGCCCCATTTGTAGCTTAGGGTTTCGCTGGCGCAGATCAGCGCGTCGCAGTCCACCGCGTACTGTTTCAGCAAATCCAGCGAATCCATGCGGATCGCGTCCTCGTGCCAGAAGGTGTTGAAGGGCTTGAGCGCGCGGGCGATTTTTTGCGCCATCGGCAGGCGCCAGAGGCTGTGGAACTCGACCATGATGTCCATCTTGTCGCCCACCGCCTGCCGGATTTTTCGGAAGGGCTCCAGCGCCGTGTCCAGGTCTTCATTGCTGATGTACTGGCCGTGGCTTTTCTCGGCCGCCGGGTCGAACGGCCAGATCTTCATCGCTGTGATGCCCTCGGACAGCAGCGATTCGGCCACCTCGTCGGCCCGGTGCAGGAAGCCCTGCAGGTCTTCGTAGGGTCCGCTGCCTTGTTTTCCAAGCCCCCAGTTGGCGCTGGTCTGGTTGGTGGCGCTGCGGATGTATTGATAGCCGGCGCAGGTGTTGTAGATGCGGATGGCGTCCCGGCTCTTGCCGCCCAGCGCGGTGTGCACCGGCATGTTGGCGGCCTTGCCGAAGATGTCCCACAGGGCAATGTCGACCGCCGAGTTGCCGCGTGTCTCCACGCCTGAGCCGCGCCAGCCCAGGTAACCGGTGATGTCGCGGTTGCGCGCCTCGATGGCCAGCGGGTCCTGGCCGAGCAGCTTGGGCGCGACCCATTCATGGACATAGGCCTCGACGGCCGCCGCGCCCATGAAGGTCTCGCCCAGGCCAACCAGGCCTTCGTCGGTGTGCAGACGAATCCAGATGATGTTGGGAAATTCGCCCAGGCGAAGGGTTTCGACTTGCGTGATCTTCACGGCATGGCTCCGGTGAAAAAGAAAAAGGCCGCAAGGCTAATCCTTGCGGCCTGGGTCGGCTTTAGCCGCCGCGTGCTTTTTTCAGCGCTTCCATCACCAAATTGACCGGCTCGGCGCCGATGGTCGGCACGTTCTTGTCATAGACCGGCTTGACCTTGTCAAACATCCGGCGCTGCTCGGCCGGCGTGATCTCGTTGACCTGCATGCCCTTGGCCTTCAGGCTGGCCAGCGCCTTTTCAGACTGCGCGCGAATGGCGGCCCGCTGCACTTTCTGACCCTCCACCGCCGCCTCGCGCAGCACGGCCTGCTCCTGCGGGTTGAGCTGGTCCCAGAGCTTTTTGCTGTAGAGGATCAGGAACGGGGTGTAGGCATGGCGGGTCACGCTCAGGTACTTCTGCACCTCGTTGAACTTGGAGGTTTCAATCGTGACGAACGGGTTTTCCTGCCCGTCGATGGTCTTGGTTTCCAGCGCGGTGAAGACCTCGCCGAAGTTCATCGGCACGGCGTTGGTGCCCAGCGTCTTGAAGGTGTCCAGGAAGATGTTGTTCTGCATCACCCGCACCTTGACGCCCTCGAAATCCTCGGCCTTGGCCACCGGGCGCTTGTTGTTGGTCAGGTTGCGAAAGCCGTTTTCCCAGTAGGCCAGGTTGACCAGGCCGGCGTCTTCGAGCTTTTTGTTGAAATAGGCGCCGGCCGGGCCGTCGAGCACCGCGTCGGCTTCCTTCTCGTTGCCGAACAGGAAAGGCAGGTCAAACACGCCCAGCTCCTTGATGATGCCCACCAGCGGCGAGGACGAGGTGCAGACCATCTCCTGCGTGCCCGCGCGCAGCGCCTGCGTGGCCTGCAAGTCGCCGCCGGCGGCGTTGTTCCAGAAGGCGCTGATTTTCATCTTGCCGCCGGTCTTGGCGTTCAGCACCTCCTGCATCTTTTTCACGCCCAGGCCCACCGGGTGGTCTTCGGCCACGCCGTTGGTGAACTTGATGGTGCGCTCGGCAAACTGGGCAAAGGCCGGGGCGGCCATCAGCAGGCTGGCGGCGGCCAGGGCCGAGATGAGGGTTCTACGTTTGAACATGGTTGTCTCCTTTGATGTGAACGGGGCAGTGGCTTGATTGAAAGAGTGAAAAAGCGTCAGCGCATCCACCACTGCAGCGGCACGGTGACGATGGAGGGGAACAGCACCAGCAGGAACAGCACGGCCAGCTGGGCGAGCAGGAAGGGCAGCACGCCCTTGAAGGCGTCGTCCATGCTGATCTTGGCCACGCCGCAGACGACGTTCAGGACCGTGCCCACGGGCGGCGTGATCAGGCCGATGGCGTTGTTCATGATGAACATCACGCCGAAATACACCGGGTCGATGCCGGCCTTGAGCACCAGCGGCATCAGCACCGGCGTGAGGATCAGCACCGTGGGCGTGAAGTCGAGCGCGGTGCCGACGATCACGATCAGCACCATCATGATGAGCATCAGGAGCGTCTTGTTGCCCATGAAAGGCTCCATCATGCTGGCGACCTCGGTCGGGATATTGGCCACCGTGATGAGCCAGGCGCTGACCATGGCGGCAGCCACCAGGAACATCACCACGGCAGTGGTCTTGCCGGCGGCCAGCACCAGACCGTAAAGCTCGGACAGCTTGAGCTCTCGGTAGATGAACATGCCGACCACGAAGCTGTAGACCGCCGCCACCACCGCCGCCTCGGTCGGGGTGAAGACGCCGAACTTCATGCCGCCGATGATGAGCACCGGCAGCGCCAGCGCCAGGCTGCCCTCGGCGGTGATCTTCAGGCGCTCCGGGATCGGCAGCTTGGGCGCAGGCCTGACCTGCTCTTTTTTCGCCACCCACCACCAGGTTATGCCGATGGCCACGCCCATCAAAATGCCGGGCACGATGCCCGCCAGGAACAGCTTGGTGATCGACACATTGCCGGCCACGCCGAAGATGATCATGCCGATGGACGGCGGAATCACCGGCGCGATGATGCCGCCCGAGGCGATCAGGCCGGCCGAGCGGTTGATGTTGTAGCCGGCGGCCCGCATCATGGGAATCAACAGCGCCGCCAGCGCGGCGGTGTCCGCCACGGCGGAGCCCGACAGCGACGCCATGACGACCGCGGCCAGCACCGTGACATAGCCCAGGCCGCCCCGGAAATGGCCGACCCAGGCCATGGCCAGGTTGACGATGCGCCGGCTCAGGCCGCCCGCATTCATGAATTCGCCGGCCAGCATGAAAAAGGGCACCGCCAGCAGCGGGAAGTTGTCGGCGCCATCGACAAAGCGCTGCGCCAGGATCTGGCTGTCGAAGGTCACCACGCCGCTGGTGGCCGCCAGGAAGGCCATCAGGCTCAGGCCGCAGACCAGCAGCGCATAGGCAATCGGCATGCCGATGCCCATGGCGGCCAGCAGGCTGAGGATAAAGACCGAGACTGTCATGCCTGGGCCTCGCGCAGTTTCTTCTCGACATCGGCCAGGCCCTCGGTCTCGATCACCTGCACCAGCTCGTCCTCGCGCAGCCGGCCGGTCAGCAGGCGGTAGAGCACATGCAGGTTCATGATGGCCATGATCGCGCCCACCACATAGCCGATGCCGTAAACCCAGATCATCGACAGGCCGACCACCGGCGAGACGTTGCTGACCTGCAGCTCGTGCATTTTCCAGGTGCCGATGAAAAACAGTGCATTGCAGCCCAGCATCAGGGCTTCGCTCAGGAACAGGCACAGCTTCTTGCCACCCACGCCCAGGTGCTTGACCAGGGTATCGACGCCCAGGTGGCCTTTTTCGCGCATCGCCACCATGGCGCCGATATAGGTCAGCCAGATGAAGCAGTAGCGCGCCATTTCATCCGAAATGTCGATGCCCCGGTTAAAGCCGTAGCGCAGCACCACGTTGCCAAAGACCATGAACACCATGGCCACCATGCAGACCACGATCAGCAGTTCCAGCAGTTTAAAAAACCGGTTGATGGATTGCTCCAGTATGTTTTCCAAGCGTGTCTCCTTTTTTGTATCGGTGTTTCTTCAGGCTATCTTCAGCAGGCGCGCCGGCAGGCTCAGGCTGGGCAGGTCCCGGCACGAGGCCAGCACGTCTTCAATGTCCTTGCGGGCGCCGTCGATCAGCACCCTGATGGCCTTTTCGGCCCGGTCAGGGTCGTGCGCGATCACCGCGTCCAGCACTTCGCGGTGCAGCGGCAGGGAATTGCGCGGGCCGTCCTGGCGCATCACGGAAATCTCGAAGCTGGTGCGCAGCAGCGCGCCCAGCACCTTGCTCATCTGCACCAGCATGCGGTTGCGGCAGGCGCGCAGCAGGCCCTGGTGAAAGCGCAGGTCGTGCGTCACGTAGTCGCCGCCTTTTTCGACCGCCCGCTTCATGCCGGCAAACGCCTGTTCGACCTCGGCAATGTCCTGCGCGGTGGCGCGCTCGGCCGCCAGCCGCATCGCGGCCGGCTCGACCACCCGGCGCAAGTCCTGCAGGTCGCGCAGGAATTCGGCCGTCAGGCCGGCCTTGGACTGCCAGGCGATGACATCCGGGTCGAACCAGTTCCAGTGCTCCTCGGACAGCACCCGGGCGCCGACCTTGGGGCCGGTCGTCATCAGCCCCTTGGCAATCAGCGACTTGACCGCCTCGCGCACCACGGTGCGGCTCACGCCCAGCTCCAGGCACAGCAGCGGCTCGGGCGGTATGGAGGCGCCGACGCCGTAGCGCCCCGCGACGATGGCCTCGCCGAGGTGGTCAACCGTGTTGCCGTGGACATTCTTGATCATGGTTTTTACTGACTCTCTGTTTTCAATGGTATGACGATAATACGATTGAAAATTAAGGAGTTTCCCTATGACCGAACCGACCGAACCAACAAAACCCAGGAAAAAACCCGAGGACCTGCGCAGCCAGCAATGGTTTGGACGGCAGGACCGCGACGGTTTCGCCTACCGCAGCTGGGTCAAGGGCAAGGGCGTTCCGCATGACCAGTTCGACGGCCGGCCGGTCATCGGCATCTGCAACACCTTCAGCGAGCTCACGCCCTGCAACAGCCACTTCCGCACCATTGCCGAGCAGGTGAAGATCGGCGTCT
>JAQGNK010000003.1 GCA_028291905.1 Polaromonas sp. | reverse complement strand
GATGGCCAGGTCCAGGTTGGCCTCGACGGCTTCCCAGATGGCAGCCGCAGCGCCGGCGGGCGGCACGTAGATCACCGACACCGTGGCACCCGTGGCCTGCGCGGCCTCGGTCACGTTGGCGAAAATCGGGATGCCTTCGAAGTCTTCGCCGGCTTTCTTCGGGTTCACGCCGGCCACGAAGGCCTCGCGGCCATTCGCATAGTCGCGGCACATGCGGGTATGGAATTGGCCGGTCTTGCCGGTAATGCCTTGCGTGATGACTTTGGTGTTTTTGTTGATATAGATCGACATGATGTGTTTCCTGATCGCGGGGCGCGGGGCTTTTTACGCGACGGCGGCGACGATTTTGGTCGCGGCGTCGGCCATGGTGTCTGCGGCAATGATGGGCAGGCCAGAGTCGGCCAGCATCTTCTTGCCCAGGTCTTCGTTGGTGCCCTTCATGCGCACGACCAGCGGCACGGAAAGGTTCACAGCCTTGCAAGCGGCAATCACGCCGTCGGCAATGGTGTCGCATTTCATGATGCCGCCGAAAATATTGACCAGACTGCCCTTGACGTCCGGGTTCTTCAGCATGATCTTGAAGGCCTCGGTGACTTTTTCAGCCGTGGCGCCGCCGCCCACGTCCAGAAAGTTGGCTGGCTCGCCGCCGAACAGCTTGATGGTGTCCATGGTCGCCATGGCCAGGCCGGCGCCGTTGACCAGGCAGCCGATGTTGCCGTCCAGGCTGATGTAGGCCAGGTCGAACTTGCTGGCCTCGACTTCGGCCGGGTCTTCTTCGTCAAGGTCGCGGTAGGCGACGATGTCAGCGTGGCGGAACAGCGCGTTCGGGTCGAAGTTGAACTTGGCATCGAGTGCCATCAGGGCATTCTTGCCGTCGCGGTTCAATGGGTTGATTTCGACCAGCGAAGCATCGGTGTCCATGTAGCACTTGTAGAGCTTCTGGAAGATATCCACGGCCTGGGCGGTGGACTCGGCTGGCAAGCCAATGGCATTGGCAATCTTTGCAGCCTGCTCGTCGCCCAGACCGGTGAGCGGGTCGATGAACTCGGTGATGATCTTCTCGGGCGTCGAATGGGCGACTTCCTCGATGTCCATGCCGCCTTCGCTCGATGCGATGAAGGCAACCTTTTGCGTGGCGCGGTCGGTCACCAGGGAAACGTAGTATTCCTTCTGGATGTCGGCACCGTCTTCGATATAGAGGCGGCGAACCTTCTGGCCTGCCGGGCCGGTCTGGTGCGTGATGAGCTGCATGCCCAGGATCTCGCCGGCGATGCGCTTGACGTCTTCAATCGTCTTGGCCACCTTCACGCCGCCGCCCTTGCCACGGCCACCCGCATGAATCTGCGCCTTGACCACCCAGACCGGGCCGCCGAGCTTTTGCGCGGCTTCGACCGCCTCTTGCACCGTGAACGCAGGAATGCCGCGCGGCACCGGCACACCAAAATTGCGCAAGATTTCCTTGCCTTGGTACTCGTGAATTTTCATGAAAAGCCTTCAGGATTCAGTAAGAAAGAGGGGTGCAACAGGGAGTTGGGCAAGGCTGTTGGAGCATAAAAAACAGGCCATATCGGCTCAAAACCAGCATGTTAGCGGTGACTGCGTGCAGCAGCACGGAACTGTATCATGGTGCAGCGCACAATCCTTGTGCCGACCTTACACCTCAAACAGGCCCGCCAGCAACTGCAAATTGCTGCCACCGGGCTTTGATCTATCGTTGAAAGCACATCATGCCCAAAATTTTTATCGACGGCGAAGCCGGCACGACCGGCCTGCAGATTCGTGAACGGCTGCAAGACATGCCGCAGATCGAGCTGGTCAGCATTGCGCCCGAGCTGCGCAAGGACCCGTCCGCCAAACGCGACCTGATGGCGCAGGTGAATCTGGTGATACTGTGCCTGCACGATGACGCGGCGCGCGAGTCGGTCGCCATGATTGATTCCCTTCCTGGCAAGAAACCCAAGATCATCGACGCCTCGACAGCCCACCGCACAGCGCCGGGCTGGGTGTTTGGGTTTCCCGAGCTGGTCGCCGGCCAGCGCGAAGCCGTGGTGGCGGCCGAGCGTGTCGCCAACCCCGGCTGCTACGCCACCGGTGCGATTGCGCTGATCCGCCCGCTGGTCGATGCCGGCCTGTTGCCGCCGGACTTTCCCCTGAGCCTGCCAGCCGTCAGCGGTTATTCCGGCGGTGGCCGGCAGATGATCGAGGCCTACGAGGCCGGCACCGCGCCGGCGTTTGAACTCTACGGGCTGAGCCTGGAGCACAAGCACTTGCCCGAGATCATGAAGTACACCGGCCTGACGCGCCGCCCGGTCTTCATTCCGTCGGTCGGCAATTTCATCCAGGGCATGCTGGTGCAACTACCGTTGCACCTGGACCTGCTGCCCGGCCAGCCGACTGCAGCGCGGCTGCATGAGGCGCTGGCCAGCCATTACGCCGGCAGCGAATGGGTGACGGTCGAGGCCGCGCCCACCTCGGGCAAGCTCGATGCCCTGGCGCTCAAGGACACCAACAAAATGGAACTGCGGGTGTTCGGCAACGACAGCTACCGGCATGCGGTGCTGGTGGCTCGGCTGGACAACCTGGGCAAGGGCGCATCGGGCGCGGCGGTGCAGAACCTCAAACTGATGCTGGGGCTTTAAGCCAGCGCTGCTGAAGCTGCCTGGTTTCCACTGGGCAACACATTTTTACCATCAAATAAGCCTTATGCACAGACACATCCTGCGCAAGTAGCTATTAATTTAATAGCAAAACTCCACTCTCCCGGAACACCCTGCCAGCCAAGGGGGAGAGTGTTTCAACTGAAAAAACCGCCCACGGGCGGTTTTTTCATCGCGTTATCTGACAGGTAGCGCCAAGGGGCTGGCCCTTGCCGAGTTACCCCTTACCTTTTACCTGCGTCCCTGCCCGCCAAGTTCGCCAGGCAAGGCATCAACACGCTGCCAGGCATCACGCGTGGCATGGCCAGCCTGTGCCCAGGTCAGGCGCGATGAGCCGCGATGCAGCTCCCAATCGCGTTGCAGCGCGCTCTCGGCCTCTTCGTAGCTTTGGCCTGCGTGGCGGTTGCGGCTTTCGTAGCCCAGGCGGTAAGCCGGCAGGTAATCCTCGTCGTAGCTGTAGCCCTGCACATAACCGGGACGGCTGTTGTAGGCACCGCGCCAGTAGACATCTTCAGCTGCGGGGTTGACGGCGCTTGCAATGCCTTTGCCGGCAGCAGCACCCGCCAGGCCGCCCACGGCAGCGCCTATGGCCATGCCGACCGGGCCTCCGACGGCGCCCACCATGGCGCCAGTGGCCGCGCCGGTTCCAGCGCCAACGCCGGTACCCAGGTTGTGATCGCCCACTTCATCGTGGCGTTTCGAGTTGATGGCTTCTCCCGTGCCTTTGCCGGCCATGTGGCCTGCGCCGGCGCCAATGGCCGCACCCACTATCGCACCCACCGGCCCTGCGACCGAACCCACGGCCGCGCCCGCAAGTGCCCCGCCGCCGGTTCCGGCGCCTGATGCCAGGTGGTGTTCCTTCAGGTCATCGCCCACCTTTGGATTGGCAACTTCGCCAATGCCTTCGCCCGCCTTGTTGCCAGCAACAGCCCCAATCGCCGCGCCGGCGACCATCCCAATCGGCCCGGCAATGGCACCTGCGGCAGCGCCAGCCAGCGCGCCGCCACCGGCGCCGACGCCAGAGGCCAGATTGTGGTTTTGCAGGTCATCGCCGGCCTTTGGATTGGCAACTTCACCAGCGCCCTCGCCTGCCTTGCCGCCAGCTACAGCCCCGATTGCCGCGCCGGCTGCCATGCCGATGGGTCCAGCCACCGCGCCCAGGGCGGCACCGGCCAGTGCGCCGCCGCCGGCACCCACGCCGGTGGCCAGGTTATGGTCGGTCAAGCGGTCGGTCGGGTCAGGGTTGACCACTTCAGCCGCGCCACGCCCGGCCATGCCGCCAGCCGCCGCGCCAATGGCTGCGCCGGCCGCCATGCCGATCGGGCCGCCAATGGCACCTATCGAGGCGCCTGCGATGGCTCCGCCGGAGGCGCCCACGGTGGTGCCTACGGCATGCTCTTCAGGCGCGCCGCCTTCGGTAGGATTCACGTTTTCAGCAACACTCTTGCCGGCCAGCCCTCCGGCAATGGCGCCAATAGCGCCGCCGATGATGGTGCCCACCGGGCCTGCCACCACAGTGCCGATGGCAGCGCCCGTCACAGCCCCACCGGATGCGCCGACACCTGTGCCGACGGGATGCGAGCCGGGTTCGCCGGTGATGAGGTCTTGGTTGCGGGGATTGGTATCGCTCATGGGTATCTCCTTAGGCTGGACTATTGTTGGGCAGCTGCAGCCAACCCTGGCTGGATGCAGCGCCGGTCAACACAGTGTTTTTATCAATGACTGCTGTGTTTGTGCCGGCCCTCCAATGTCTCCTCCAGCGTCAGGCCCAATTGTCAGAAAGCTTCTTGTCGAGCTGTCGGATTGTTGAGCTTGGTGATGTCGGCGAGGCGAGGCGAGCCGGGCCGCGCTGGCTGGCACGCCGTTCAATCGGATTTTGAATCCACGCCGTCTTCTGCGGCAGCGCTGGCGGCGCTGCGAAGGACGCGGCGCACCGTGTCAGCCGAGAATCCGCGCGTCAGCAAGAAACGCATCTGGCGCGCCTGCCCAGCGGCATCAAGGGCGGGCGCACCAAACTTGCGCTGCCAGACCTGCTGCACCCGCTCCAGCTCGCCCTCCTTGAGCTGCGCCATGGCGCCAGCCACGGCCTCGGCGCCCAGCCCCTTGTTCAGCAATTCGTACTTGATGCGCGAGGCACCGAAGCGCCCTGCCCGCCGGTTGATGACCGACTCGACCACCCGCGCCTCGCTGATGAAGTCCTTGGCCTGCAGCTCGTCGAGCACCTGCGCCAGCTGGCCCGGCGTTTCTTCATGGGGCGCCAGCTTGCGCTCCAGCTCTGTCCGCGAATGCTCCCTGGCCGCCAGGTAGCGCAGGGCCCGGCCCTTGAGCGACAGGCCAAAGCCCACGCGGGCGGCGGGTTTGGCGCTGTTCACTGGAAAGTCCTCTTCCGACGCAGGCAGCTGCAAGGCAAGCGCACTATCTTTTTAATAGCTGCCTGCGCAGGTAGTGTCTGCGCCAAGCTCTGATTTGGCATAAAAATCCGTGTCAGCCTTATCAGGGCGCGACGGCAGGCAGCACAGGTGCCATGGGCGCCATCGGTGCCAGTGGAGTCCTGTCCACGGCCAGCTTCACGACTTTTTCAGCCTTCTCGGGCTTGGCGGCCTTCTCGGGCTCGGCGCTGCCCTGGGCCGGCTGCACCAGCGGAATGCCCAGCGCTTCGCGCACCTTGTTCTCGATCTCGATGGCCAGCGCCGGGTTCTCCTTGAGGAATTCGCGCGAGTTGTCGCGGCCCTGGCCGATTTTCTCGCCCCGGTAGGCATACCAGGCGCCGGCTTTCTCAACGACCTGGTTGGCTACGCCCAAATCAAGCACCTCGCCCAGGCGGCTGATGCCCTCGCCGTACAGGATGTCGAACTCGGCCATCTTGAACGGCGACGCCACCTTGTTCTTCACCACCTTGACGCGGGTTTCGTTGCCGATTACCTCGTCGCCCTTCTTGATCGAGCCGATGCGCCGGATGTCCAGCCGCACCGAGGCGTAGAACTTCAGCGCATTGCCACCGGTGGTGGTCTCGGGGCTGCCGAACATCACGCCGATCTTCATGCGGATCTGGTTGATGAAGATCACCATGCAATTGGTCTTCTTGATGGTGGCGGTCAGCTTGCGCAGCGCCTGGCTCATGAGCCGGGCCTGCAGACCCGGCAGGCTGTCGCCCATGTCGCCCTCGATTTCGGCGCGGGGCGTGAGCGCCGCGACCGAGTCGATGACGATCAAGTCGACCGCGCCCGAGCGCACCAGGGAGTCGACGATCTCGAGCGCCTGCTCGCCGGTGTCGGGCTGGCTGATGAGCAGGTCTTGCAGGTTGACGCCCAGCTTCTGCGCGTACTGCACGTCGAGCGCGTGCTCGGCGTCGACGAAGGCACAGGTGCCGGCCTGCTTCTGCATCTCGGCGATGACCTGCAGGGTGAGCGTGGTCTTGCCCGACGATTCGGGGCCGTAGATCTCGACCACCCGGCCGCGCGGCAGGCCGCCGACGCCCAGGGCGATGTCCAGGCCCAGGGAACCGGTGGATACGACCTGGATGTCAGCGATCACTTCGCCTTCACCCAGCCGCATGATGGTGCCTTTGCCGAATTGTTTCTCGATTTGCGCCAGCGCGGCCTGGAGGGCTTTGGCTTTCTCGGTGGCGGCGGCGGTAGTGTTCTTGACGGGGTCCATACATGCTCCTGGGAGGGTCGATAAAGGGAGCAACCGGCTGCCTGTCTACATGCACAGGCTGGATGCTTGAACAGTATTTTATGCACTGGTCATTTTGTTTCAAGCGA
>JAQGNK010000573.1 GCA_028291905.1 Polaromonas sp. | reverse complement strand
TGCCAGGATGCGGTCGATGATTTTGCGCGACTGCACGCCGCCGGCGTCGATGTTGAGCTTGAGCAGGTCGCGCTCGGGGTAGTCCAGCAGGTTCTGCTGCTGGCGCTCCAGCATCTGCAGGTCTTCGCCGAAAATCTTGCCCTGGCCTTCACGAATGCTGTCGGTCAGCGCCTGATCCTGCGGAATGAACTTGCGCGCCAAGCCCCAGAAATACCACATCGAGGTCTCGGTCTCGGGGGTGAGGAAGTCCACCACCACGCTGTAGGCCTTGTGGTTGGCCGGCGCGTCGTAGCCGCCCAGGCCGGCATGGGCCACGCCGACTTCGATCATCACGTGGCTGGGCGGGCTGAAGCGGCAGATCTGCCAGCGGACCCCCGGCACGTCGTCAGCCAGGATGTTGCCGCGCAGGGCCAGCTGCCAGAACGGCGGCGCCATGATGTTCTCAATGAAGCGGCTGGTGATGACCGAATCGCCCTCGACCGTGGTCTTGCAGGGCACCTCGTCGATTTCCTTCTGGCCGATGCTGCCCGAATGCACATAGGTTTCGTGCGTCAGGTCCATCAGGTTGTCGATCATCAGCCGGTAGTCGCACTTGACGTGGTACAAGCCGCCGCCATAGGCCCACTCGGGGTTGCCGTACCAGTCGAAATGCGGAATCTTCGCCGCGTCGGCCTGCGCTGCGTCGCCGGGCCAGACCCAGATGAAGCCGTAGCGCTCCTCCACCGGATAGCTGCGGATGGCCGGGAAGCCGCGCACCCGCTGGCCGGGCATGGCAATCGTCTTGCCCTCGCAGCCCATCTCCAGGCCGTGGTAGCCGCAGACCAGCCGGCCTTCGCGCACGAAGCCGAGCGACAGCGGCGCGCCCCGGTGCGGGCAGAAATCCTCCAGCGCCGCCACGCGGCCGGCTTCGGCGCGGTAGAAAACCATGCGCTCGCCGCAGATCTGGCGGCCCAGCGGTTTGTCGGCGATGTCCTGGGCGGTGCAGGCTACATACCAGGTGTTCTTGGGAAACATGATGTTGACCTTTCTTAAGGTGCGGCAGGCTTGGGAATTACAGGCTGCCGGGTTTCAGGATGAATGCTTCGGGGAAAACAAAAAGCCCGTCAGTGCAGCTCGGCCCGCGCCACGCCCAGCAGGCGGTCCAGCAGTTCAGGCTGCTCGCGCAGCGCCTGCGCCGAACCGCTGTGGACCACGTTGCCGTGGTCGAGCACCACGGCAACGTGGCTGATGGCCAGGATCGCCTGCGGATGCTGCTCGACGATGATGGCCGAGAGGCCTTCGTCGCGGGTGATGCGGGCAATCGCGCGCAGCAGCTCCTCGACGATGATCGGCGCCAGGCCTTCGAGCGGCTCGTCCAGCAGCAGCAGTTTCGGATTGAGCACCAGCGCCCGGCCGACCGCCAGCATCTGCTGCTCGCCACCCGACAGCTGCGTGCCCAGGTTGGTCTTGCGCTCGGCCAAGCGCGGGAACATCGCATAGACGCGGTCCGGGTTCCACTTGCCGGGCCGGGCCACCGCCGTCAGGTTTTCATGCACGGTGAGCGACTTGAAGATGTTGCGCTCCTGCGGCACCCAGCCGATGCCGGCCGCCGCCCGGTCGTGCGAGGCCAGCTTGTGCAGCATGACGCTCGACGCCCCCGCGCCCAGCGCGATGGTGCCGCCGTGGTGGCGCGTGGCGCCGGCCAGGGTGTTCATCAGCGTGGTCTTGCCAGTGCCGTTGCGCCCCAGCAGCGCCAGCGTCTCGCCTTCGTTCAATGCCAGCGACACGTCCTGCAGCACCACCGCCTCGCCGTAGCCGGCGCGCAGGCGCTCGACCCGCAAAAGTTCAGCCATGAGCAGCTCCTTGCATGTTGGCCGCGTCCTGCGCGGCGGCTTCCTCGCCATGGCCCAGATAGACCGCCTTGACCTGCGGGTCATTGGCGATCTGCTCGGGCGGCCCTTCGGTCAGCAGCGTGCCGTTGACCAGCACCGTCATGAAGCTGGCAAAGCTGAACACCAGGTCCATGTCGTGCTCGATCAGCAGCACCGACACATCGGCCGGCAAGGCGGCCACGGTCTGCAGCAGCTCCTCGCGCTCCCCGGCCGGCACGCCGGCCACCGGCTCGTCGAGCAGCAGCACGCGCGGCTCGCAGGCCAGCGCAATCGCGATTTCCAGCAGCCGGCGCTTGCCGTAGGCCAGCACCCGCGTTGGCTGGTTCATCACTTCAGTCAAGTGGAACTGCGCCAGCAGCTGCTCGCAGCGCTCGGTGACCTGCCGGTTGCGGCCCAGCGGCTGCCACCATTTCGTGCCCAGCCCCAGGTGCTGCGACACGGTGAGCGACAGCGTCTGCAGCGGCGTCAGGGTGTCGAACAGCTGGTTGATCTGGAAGGTCCGCACCATGCCGCGCCGCACGCGCTCGTGCGGCGCCAGCCGGGTGATGTCCAGCCCTTCGAGCAGGATGCGGCCTTCGGTGGGCTGCAGCACGCCGGTCAGCAGGTTGATGAGGGTGGTCTTGCCGGCGCCGTTGGGGCCGATCAAGGCATGGCGCGCGCCTTTTTTGAGGTCCAGCGTGACGTTGTTGGTGGCGGTGATGCCGCCAAAGCGCATCACCAGCCCTTGCGCGAACAGCACCGTGTCCGGGCCGGGCTGCCGTGGGTGATTCGTGCTCATGCCTTGCCTCCGCCGGCGCGCCGTGAAAACCAGGTCCAGGGCCGGATCAGCCGCTCGCGGCCGACCAGCACCAGCACCACCAGAAAAAGGCCGATCCAGAAGGTCCAGTATTGCGGTGTGATCGACGACAGCGCATCCTGCATCAGTTTGAACACAATCGCACCGGCCACGCCGCCGTACAGCCAGCCGGTGCCGCCGATCACCAGCACCAGCATCACATCGGCCGAGCGGTGGAACTCGAACAGGTCGAGCGAGGCAAAGCCGGTGGTCTGGGTCAGCAGCGCGCCGGCCGCGCCCGCCACGCCGGCCGCCAGCGTGTACACCACCGCCAGCCGCGACGTGACCGGAATGCCGATGGCCATGGCGCGCAGCCGGTTGTCACGAATCGCCTGCAGCGTGGCGCCGAAGGGCGAATGCACCACGCGGCGCAGCAGCAAAAACAGCAGCAGCAGCACCGTCAGCGAGTAATAGGCGGCGGTGCGGCCGTCCAGGCCAAACTCAAAGCGCCCCAGCAGCGGCCCCATCACCACGCCCTGCAGCCCGTCGGCGCCGCCGGTCAGCCAGTCGAGCTTGTTGGCCAGCTCCAGCAGGATCAGGCCCACGCCCAGCGTGACCATCAGCCGCGTCAGGTCGCTGCCGCGCATGATGGTGAATGACGCCATGGCGCCCAGCAGCGTGGCCGCGACGATGCCCACGGCCAGCCCGACCAGCGGATCGGGCATCACCAGCTTGGCGAACAGCGCGGCCGCATAGCCGCCCAGGCCGAAGAAGGACGCATGGCCGAGCGAGACGATGCCGGTGTAGCCCAGGATCAAATCGAGCGACACTGCGAACAGTGCGACGATGGCGATTTCATTGATGATCAGCGCATGGCTGGGCACCAGCACCGGTGCGGCGAAGGCCAGCAGCCAGAGCACCGGCTCCCAGGGCTTGAAGCGGCTGTACCTGAGCAATGATTGTTGTTGCGAATTCATGCTTATTTGCCTCCCTTGCGCACGAAGAGGCCTTGCGGGCGCCAGATCAAAATGGCGATCATCAGGCTGTAGACGATGAAAGCGCCCAGCTTGGGGATGTAGTACTTGCCCGCCACGTCGGCAATGCCCAGCAGCAGCGCGGCCAGCAGCGGGCCGGTGATCGACGAGGTGCCGCCGACCGCCACCACGATCAAGAAGTACACCATGAACTTGAGCGGAAAGCTCGGGTCCAGGCCGAGCACCTCGGCGCCCAGCGCGCCGCCCAGTCCCGCCAGCCCCGAGCCGACGGCGAAGGTCGATAAAAACACCATGTTGACATTGATGCCCAGGCCGGCCGCCACCCGCTGGTCATCGACCGAGGCGCGCAGCCGGCTACCGAAGCGGGTGTAGGCCAGCACATACTGCAAGGCCACCGTCAGCGCCGCGCAGACCGCGATCATGAACAGCCGGTAGTGCCCCATGCCCAGCGTCCAGGCGCCGCTGCCCAGCTCGGTCCGGCCCTTGAGCCACTCGGGCAGCTGCATGATCTGCTGGGTCGAGCCGACGAAGTAATCGACGCTCGCCACCGCCATGAACACCAGGCCGATGGAAAACAGCACCTGGTCCAGGTGCGGCTTGTGGTAGAGCGGGCGGTACAGCGTGCGCTCCAGCGCCGCGCCCAGCAGCGCTGAGCCGAGAAAGGCCAGCGGCAGGCAGACCAGGAAAGGCACGCCCAGGCGCTGCATCAGCAGCACCGTCAGGTAGCCGCCGGCCATGGCGAAGGCGCCGTGGGCCAGGTTGATGAAGTTCATCAGGCCCATGGTCACCGCCAGCCCGACGGCCAGGATGAAGAGCAGCATGCCGTAGGCGATACCGTCGAAAAGAATGGTCAGCATGGCGTGTGGTGTGAAGTGTCAGGCTGTGAAATGAGGCAAGAGAAGGACGGCGCTCAATGCGCGAAGGCTTTTTTGCTACTTAATTCATAGCTGCTTGCGCAGGCATTGCCTGCGCAAGAGGCCTTTTTCATGCTGAAAATTTGCTTTCTGGCAAAACGAATGCGTTTTGACTGCCGTGCTTCTGTCAAGGACAGGAACGTGGCTTGTGGCCGCGCCCTTGGCTCCTTACTTGGTCTTGCCGGGGTCCTTCACATCCTTGATGACATCGAACTCCACGTTGTAGAGCTGGCCGTCCTTGCGCTCGACCTTGCGCAGGTAGATGTCCTGCACCACGTCGCGGGTCTGCGCGTCGATGAACATCTTGCCGCGCGGACTCTCGAAGATCTGGCCTTTCATCGCAGCCAGCAGGGCGTCGCCGCCGCCCTGCCCCTTGGTCGCCTTCAGCGCCTCATAAATCACCCGCATGCCGTCGTAGCCACCGACCGCCATGAAGTTGGGCCGCAGGTTGTTGTTGGCCTTCATGAAGGATTCGACGAACTTCTTGTTCAGCGCCGACGGGTGGTTGGCCGAATAGTGGTGCGAGGTCACCACGCCCAGCGCGCCGTCGCCCATGTCGTTGAGCTGGTCGTCGTCGGTCACGTCGCCGGTGCCGATCAGCTTGATGCCGGCCTTGTCCAGGCCGCGCTCGGCGAAC
>JAQGNK010000570.1 GCA_028291905.1 Polaromonas sp. | reverse complement strand
CAACCCGCATCCATCCGCAGCAAGGACACGCCATGGCCTCCACCCAAAGCATCACCACCGAGCACTACAAGCTGTTCCCGTCGCCGCGCAACCGGCACCGGGCAATTTTCCAGCATGAGGTGTTCGTGCCTTACCCCTTCATGCTGATCGACCTGGAAAGCTACGGCTTCAAGGGCCCGTACAGCCTGTTTGCCGCCTGGCGCCGCAGTGATGAAAAAATGGGCCAGCTGGTCACGCTCGACCTGCCCGAAGACGAGCAGCGGTTCAAGGCCCGTTTCGTGCCGGATTGAAGGTTTGCCTGAATAGCTGCCTGGCTCCAACGCGCATTCCCGTCATTCCTGCGAAGGCGGGAATTTAGAAAGTTTGCACGCCTGGGCTGCTGGATTCCCGCCTTCGCGGGAATGACGGTTTTTGGGTCTGCGGCAGGTAGCCAAGCAAGAAAATTCAAGCCTTTTAGTGCTCCTGCGCAATCACTGCCTGCGCAGGAAGCTACTTATTTGATAGCGACGCGCTGCCCGAAGGCGTGCCTGCCAGCGCAAAATCATGCCAGGCCCGGCGCAGCTGCGTGTCCGAGCTGAAGCCTGCCAGCGCCGCCGCCTGGGTCACGTTGCGGCCCGACTGCAGCGCCGCCTGCGCCAGCGCCAGCCGCAGGCGCCGCAGGTAGTGCAGCGGCGCGATGCCGGCATGCTCCATGAACAGCCGGGTCAGGTGGCGCGGCGAGGCATGGGCAATCCGGGCCATCGCCGGCACCGACCAGTCCTCGGCCGGCTGCTGGCTCACCGCGTCCTGCACCCGGTGCAGGGCAGGGTGCAGGTGGTTGCGGTAGGCCAGGAAGGGCGAGAGCTCCGGGTCGTGCGGCCCCCGGCGCATCGCCACCACCATGGTCTGCGCGACCTGCGCGGCCAGCGCCGGGCCGCACAGCTCGCCGATGCGGTGCAGCATCAAATCGATACCGGTGGTCACGCCGGCGCTGCTGTACACCGGCGCATCCTCGACGAAGACCCGGTTGGCGACGACCTGGCACGACGGCTCGACCGCCTGCAGTTCCTCCAGATGCTGGTGATGGGTGGTGACGCGCCGCCCGGCCAGCAGGCCGGCATGGGCCGCCAGCACCGAGCCGGCGCAGATGGTGACCAGCTCCAGCGCGTGCGGCGCCAGGCGCAGGCCGCGCAGCCAGTGCAGCAGCGTCCTGGCCGGCGCTGAATTCACGGCGATTTCATGGCCCGGCAGGCCGACCAGCACCACCCAGCAGGGCAGGGGCAATTGAGCCGGCAAGGGCAAAAGCCCGGTCAGCCGCAAGCCGACCGAGCTGACCGACTCCGGCTCGGGGCTGATGAAATGCAGTTCGAAGCGCGGCGGCAGGCCTTGCGCCCGCAGCGCCAGGTTGGCCATGCGCAAGGCCTCCGCCGGTCCGGCCCAGTCCAGCGCCAGGCTGTCGGGCAGCAGGGCGAACAGCACCTGGATCGGCCGGCTGTCCTTGGGAATGTCGGTCTGCTTCATGCTGCCCCTTTGCCTTGCGCCTTCTGTCTTTTGCCTTGCGCCTCTTGCCTGCGGTTCAGGCCGGCGCCGCAGCATGCCACGGGTAGTCCATCTGCCGCGCCGTGCGGGCGGCCAGCGCTGGCCCGGCCAACCGCGCCACCAGGTGCAGGCACATGTCGATGCCGGCGCTGATGCCGGCCGAGGTGACGAGCCGGCCGGCGTCGATCCAGCGCGGGCCTTCCTGCACCGCCAGCGCGGGAAAGCGGCTGCGCAGATCGGCAATATCCTCCCAATGGGTGGTGGCGGTTTCGGTTGTCAGCACGCCGCTGGCCGCCAGCAGGAAGGCGCCGGTGCAGACCGACGCGGTGATCTGCGCCCGGGCGGCGGTGCGGGCAATCCAGTTGAGGGTTTGCGGGCAGTCCATGGCCGCATCGACCACGCCGCCGGGCACCACCAGCAGGTTGCAAGGCGGGCTGTCGGCAAAGCTGCTGTCGGGCAGCACGCGCAGGCCGGCCCGCGCCTGCACCGGCGCCAGCGTCCGGGCCACGCAGCGCACCTCAAACAAAGCCGCTTCACCCGGATGGCTGCGCCCATGCACCCGGCTGGCGGTGGTGAAGACCTCGTAAGGCCCGGCAAAGTCCAGCGCTTCGACCGCATCGAACACCAGGATGGCGACCTGAAAGCTCATGCGCCAGTTCCGGCCACTTCTGCAGCGCGGGCCAGCGCCTGCGGCACGCTGCAAATGGTGGCGAAGCGCTCGGTCAGCACGGCGGCGGTGCGCGCCTTGATGTCGCTTGCCGCCAGCAGGCTGCCGTCGAGGTGCCGCATGTCCCAGGTCAGCGTCGCGTCGGGCACGTAGTCCACGGCCCAGCCCAGGTCGGAGGCATGGCGCGTGGTGGTTTCGCAGCATTGCTCGGTGCGGATGCCGCTGATGATGAGCCGGCTGATGCCGTTTTCAGTCAGCCACACGTCCAGCCCGGTGCCGACGAGGGCGCTGTGCCTGGACTTGACGAAGCTGGCGGCGGGCGTGAAATCAACCAGGCCGGCCAGCGGCGCGACATGGCCCGATTCCAGCGCGAACGGGTTGCCAGCGGTTTTCGGCCCATCGGCATGGAGCACCCGCACCACCGGCAGGCCGCGTGCCACGGCGCCTTCGATCAACGCGTTCTGCGCCGCCAGGTAGGCCGGCATGTCGCGTTCGCTGGAGTAGGGGCGGTGGCGGAACGATTCCTGGGCATCGATCACAATCAGACAGGTTTTCATGGCGGGGCTTTCTGGGCAGTGGAGGTTGAAGCCCTTATTCTTTCTGCGCTGCGCGGATATGTCCGTTCCCGGGTGGACAGGTTTCGATCAGATCAGGACATTTACAGGTTGCAGTCGAAAGAGCGGCCACTG
>JAQGNK010000561.1 GCA_028291905.1 Polaromonas sp. | reverse complement strand
GGCCGAGGTCGAGCGCATGGCCAAGCTCGGCGTGCATGCGCTGACGCTGTCCGACAACCCGACGGTTCATGGCTTCCCCTCGATTCACAACGACCGCTGGGACCCGCTGTGGAAAGCCTGCGCCGACAACAACGTCGTGATCTGCTGCCACATCGGCACCGGCGTCAAGGCGGCGCACGCCTCCGACGAATCGCCGATTGATGCCTGGATCACGTCCATGCCGATCTCGATCTCCAATTCGGCCGCCGACTGGATCTGGGGCCCCATGTGGAAGAAGTTTCCCAAGCTGCGCATGGCGCTGTCCGAGGGCGGCATCGGCTGGATTCCCTACCTGCTGGAGCGGGCCAACTTCACGCACCAGCACCACAACGCCTGGACGATGTCGAACTTCGGCGACAAAAAGCCGAGCGACATTTTCAACGAACACATCATCACCTGCTTCATCGAAGATGAGTTCGGCCTGAAGAACCTCGATTCGCTGAACGTGGACAAGGTGACCTGGGAATGCGACTACCCGCATTCCGACTGCACCTGGCCGGAGTCGGCCAACGTGTTCTGGCGCCAGTCGCAGCACCTGCCCGATGACGTGATCAATAAGATCACCCACCTGAACACCATGCGCGAGTTTTCGTACGACCCGTTCGCCATTCTTGGTCGTGAAAACTGTACCGTCGGCGCCCTGCGCGCCCAGGCCGGTCATGTGAAGATCGAGCCGGCGCTTGGCATGGGCGGCGCTGCACCTCTGCGCGATCCAAGCAAGCCGGTCACGTCGGGCGATATCAACAGGATGTTCGAGTCGGCAGACGCGGGGACCGCGCTCTAAAACGATTCTTGCAGCGGCCCCGGGCCTGTGGCGCAACAAGGGGCCGCTGTGGTCGGCCATTTACCCAGGCAGTTTCGAGCTGCCTGCCCGTTTTTTGAAAGCATGTCCATGAGCCAGCCTTTCCTGATCATTGAGCGCGACGGCGGCGTCGTTACCGCCCGAATGAACCGGCCCGAGACGCGCAACGCGCTGACCGAGCCGGCGCAGATGCAGGAGCTGGTGGACCTGTGCCACCAGGTTCGGCGCGACAGCTCGGTCAAGGCGCTGGTGCTCACCGGCGAAGGCAGCGCCTTTTGCGCCGGCGGGAATGTCAAGGACATGCGCGACCGGGGCGGCATCTTCGCCGGCTCGCCGTTTGAAGTGCGGGAAAGCTACCGCAACACCATCCAGCAGATTCCCCTGGCGCTGTACGAACTCGACGTGCCCGTCGTCGCCGCCATCAACGGCCCGGCCATCGGCGCCGGGCTCGACCTGGCCTGCATGTGCGACATCCGCATCGCCTCGGACAAGGCGCTGTTTGCCGAAAGCTTCGTCAAGGTCGGCATCGTGCCCGGCGATGGCGGCGCCTGGCTGCTGCCGCGCGTGGTCGGCATGCAGCGCGCCAGCCTGATGGCCTTCACCGGCGACACCATCGACGCCGCCAAGGCGCTCGAATGGAGCCTGGTCGCCGAGGTCGTGCCCGCCGACCAGTTGCTGGCCCATGCCCAGGCGCTGGCCCAGCGCATCGCCGGCAATCCGGCGCATGCCCTGCGCCTGACCAAGCGGCTGCTGCGCGAAGGCCAGCACCTGCGGCTGGACTCGCTGCTCGAACTGTCGGCCGCCTACCAGGCGCTGGCGCACCACACCGACGACCATCTGGAGGCGGTGAACGCCTTCCTCGACAAGCGCAAGCCCATCTACCAAGACCGCTGACCGCAGCACGCCCTCCCCTTTAAGCCGACCTCCAGGACTGACCCCATGCGATCTGTATTCCGCGAAGACCACGAACAATTCCGCGAACAGGCGCGGCGCTTCATCGACAAGGAAATCGTGCCGCACCTGCACGAATGGGAGCATGCCGGCATCGTGCCCAAGCACATCTGGCGCATGGCGGGCGAAATCGGCCTGCTGTGCTCCACCGTGCCTGAAGAATACGGCGGCGCCGGCGGCGACTTCGGCCATTCGGCGGTCATGATCGAGGAGCTGGCGCGCGTCAATGCCACGGCCATCGGCTTCACGACCCATTCCGAAATCGTCGCGCCCTACATCGTCGCCTACGGCACCGAAGAACAGAAGCAGCGCTGGCTGCCGCGCATGGTCAGCGGCGAGCTGATCGGCGTGATCGCGATGAGCGAGCCCGGCATCGGCAGCGATTTGCGCTCGATGCGCACCACCGCCCGCCGCGACGGCGACGACTATATCGTCAACGGCCAGAAAACCTTCATCACCAATGGCGGCAACGCCGGCCTGATGGTGACCGCGACCAAACTCGACCCGCAGGCCAAGGATCTGACGCTGATTTGCGTCGAGGAGGACCGCCCCGGCTTTTCCAAGGGAAAGCTGCTGGAAAAAATCGGGCTCAAGGGCCAGGACACGTCCGAGCTGTTTTTCGATAACGTCCGCGTCCCGGCGGAAAACCGGCTCGGTGAAGAAAACCAGGGTTTCAAGTACCTGACGCACCAGCTGGCCTGGGAACGCACCATCATCGGGATTCGGGCAACGGCTTCGGTCGAGGCGCTGCTCGAAGAAACGATCCAGTACACCCGCGACCGCAAGGTCTTCGGCAAGACGGTGTTCGACTTCCAGAACACGCGCTTCAAGCTGGCCGAGGTCAAGGCGCAGGTCACCATGCTGCGCGTGTTCGTGGACGATTGCCTGGCCAAGGCGATGCGCGGCGAGCTGTCGGCGGAGGTCGGCGCGATGTGCAAGCTGCTGGGCTCCGAGATGCAGGGGAAACTGCTCGACGAGTTGCTGCAGCTGCACGGCGGCTACGGCTTCATGAGCGAGTACAAAATCAGCCGCGCCTGGGTCGATGCGCGCGTGTCGCGCATCTACGGCGGCACGTCCGAGATCATGAAGGAAATCATCAGCCGGTCGCTGTAGCCTGCCACAGCCCCGCAGTCCGTTCAATTCACCAAGAGACAAGAAAATGCCCCAACTTTCCTACATCAGCCATGAAGGCCTGCGCTCCGACATCGAGGTCAAGCCCGGCGGCACCGTCATGCAGAACGCGCTCGAGCGCGGCCTGGCCGGCATCAACGGTGACTGCGGCGGCGCCTGCCAATGCTGCACCTGCCATGTCTATGTCGAGGAGTCCTGGCTCGCCAGGCTGCCGCCCATGGAAGAGATGGAAGACGCCATGCTGGACAGCACGGCCGAGCCGCGCCGTCCGAACAGCCGGCTGTCGTGCATGCTGACGATGAGCGCCGAACTCAGTGGACTGGTCGTGCATCTGCCCGCAACCCAGATCTAGGGCGAACGCGCCCTGCCTGGCCATGCCGGCCGGCCAGCCTGATGCCCGGCTTTCGCCTTCCTGCCTCTGGGAAGAGAGGAAAACGGGGAGAAATCAGGCACCACCGCTGTTTTAGGCATCAAAAAGGCCTGTAGCGCAGGTTGCATATGTGCAAGCAGCTATGAATTAAATAGCAAAAGCTGCCGATCACCTTTTGCCCACCATGAATGAAATTCAGGGTGATTTCACACCAAACCTCGGATGAATGAAAAAGGCGACATGAAGTCGCCTTTTTTCAGTCCCAGATCACCGGCAGGAAGTGCGGTCCGCGCAACTGGGCGCCGACAATCTTCGGCGCCGGCTTGCTCGGGTCCAGGCGCAGATTGGGCAGCAGGTCCAAAATTGCATTCACCGCCACCTGCAGCTCGGACTTGGCGATGAACTGGCCGATGCACATGTGCGGGCCGAAGCCGAAACCGAACGACGGCTTGGGCCGGCGGTCGATGTCGAAGGTTTCGCTGTTTTCATAGGCGTCCTCGTCGCGGTTGGCCGACGAGACGATGCACTGCACCATCGCGCCCTTGGGAATCTGGAAGCCGCCGATTTCCAGGTCCTTCGCAGCCTGGCGCACCTTGAAGGTCGCCACCGGCTCGAATCGCACCGCCTCGTCAATCGCCTTGCTCACCAGGCTGCGGTCGTTGCGCACGCGCTCCAGCAAGGCCGGCCGCTCCAGCAGCAGGGTCATCAGGGAGCCGAAGGTGCGCGTGGTGGTCTCGCCCGCGGCCGGCAGCAGCGAGCGCACGAAGGTGGTCACCTCGTGGTCATCGAGCCGATGGCCCTCATATTCGGCACGGATCAGGCGGCTGATCAGATCGTCGCCCTGCGCACCGTCCTTGCGGACCTGCACCACCGCAGTCTTCACCCCGTCGTACAAAGCCTGGGCTGCCTCCATTGCGGCTTTACGCGCCATGGCGGCTTTTTCGGCGTCGACCTGCGGTCCGGCCAGGATGGCCAGCGCCCAGGCAGCGTACTGCTGGATCTGCTCGGGCCGGTTGTCGGGAAAGCCGATCAGCGAATAGATCAGCCGGATCGGGAAATGCAGCCCGAAGTCCATCAGGTCGGCCTGCTTGCTCGGCAGCATGGGCAGGAGGTATTCATTGCGCACGATGGGGTCCATCTTGGCATCGCGCCAGCGGTTGACCACATCGGGCATGAAGACCGGTTGCAGCAGGGCCCGGGCCTTGCGGTGTTCATCGCCATCCATTCCGGTCAGGATCAGGCCGTCGAAAAAAGCCCCCAGCCCTTCGGCGATGAAGCCGCTGGTGAAGTTGCTGGCGTCGCGCAGCACCGCCATCACGTCCTTGTACTTGAACAGCGTGAAGGTCGGCCGGTTGGCATCGAGCCCGGCAATGCTGGGCACGCCCAGCCGGGCCATGAAGTTCTCGGCAATCACCGGGGAGTTCTTGCGCATGTCCCGGTAGATCGCATGCAAGTCCACATCGCTGCCCTTGTAGTTGTCGGCCACACCGGCGTAAGCGCTTTCAAGGGTGGTGGTTTCAGGCTTGCTCATCATGTCTCCTTCAGGGTTGATGTTCTGTGCCCGGACGGATCAAAAACCTGACCCCTTCTGGCTTTTTATATTGAACACATTTTTTAATTGTGACTCACTTAAATCCAAAATACAAGTAGCGGACCCTCGAAACAGACCAGCCTTTCGGAATGCTTTTCAATACTGCGTTCAGATTTCGCAGGCTGGCGACTGGCCCTGCATCGCGGGCCGCCGCAACACGGGACGATTGTTCGCCAGGATGGCGGCCAGCACAAAATCAACCGAGAACTGGCGCCAGGCGGCGATGCCTTCGGGCGATGTCGTATCAAAGCCGGCTACCGCCGACACGGTGTAGCGGTTGGTGAACCCCCCAGTCGTGACCAATGCCGAGGCGGCGCAGAACAGCCGCGCATCGACGCCCTGCTGGAACTCCCCGGTAGCCGCGCCGCGCCGCAGGATGTGGTCCATCTGCATCACCAGCGCAGGCGCGATGTCGGCGAACCGGACGCGGTGCGCCGTGTTGTGCTCATGAAAGCGCAGGCCTTCCTGGGCCAGCGGCCCCAGCGTCGGGTCGCTGCGGTATTGGTCAAAAGCGTGCTCCAGCAGAACGCGCAGCGCTTGGGTAGGGGGCAGGTGATCGAGTTCCAGCGCCAGCAGATCGGCCAGCACATCCTGCGCCGACTCGTCCAGCACGCTGGCAAACAGCTCCTCCTTGCTGCTGAAGTAGTGGTAGACCAGCTGCTTGGTCACGCCTGCGGCGCGGGCGATCTCATCGACGCGGGCACCGGCCAGCCCCTTCTCGGAAAATGCCTGGCGCGCCTCCTTGAGCAAACGGGCGATGGTTGCGCGCTTTCTGGAGGGTGAGGTGGGTGTTTCGGAATCGGGAAGGGACATGGCTTGGCAATCAGTGAGGCATGCCAACCCTCCGGCCCATCGCCTGCGTTGACAGCCGGCCAATTCTAGGCCGGCCTTGCCCGCTCAGAAGCTCTGCGACAGCGGCCGGACCACGATTTCATTGACGGCCACCTGATCCGGCTGGCCGATGGCATACATCACCGCATCGGCAATGGCGTCGGCGGGGATTGCGCCCTCGTACAGCTTTTGCGCCCTTTCCTTGAAAGCCGGCACCGTGATGCTCTCGGTCAGTTCGCTGGCGACCAGTCCGGGGCAGATCGTGGTCACCCGCACCTTGCCGGCGCATTCCTGGCGCAGGCCTTCGC
>JAQGNK010000556.1 GCA_028291905.1 Polaromonas sp. | reverse complement strand
GCGGTGGTGGCGCTGGCCTGGCCGCTGTGGCTGCGCCGGGCCGAGCTGCGCCAGCGCTGGGGCCGGCTGCTGGTCGCGGCGCTGGCCGGCGGCAGCGTGGCGGCCGCGTCGTCGCTGCTGCTGGGCTGGGGGTTCGGCCTGCCGCCCGAGCTGATCCTGTCGCTCGTGCCCAAGTCGGTGACGGCGCCGGTGGCGATGGGCATTGCCGAGCAGATCGGCGGGATTCCGGCGCTGTCGGCGGTGTTCGCGGTGCTGACCGGATTGATCGGCGCGCTGTGCGGCAAATACCTGTTCGCGCTGCTGCGCATCCCGACCGACCCCCAGGGCTGGGCGGCCAGGGGTTTTGCGCTGGGCACCGCCTCCCACGGGCTGGGCGCGGCCAGGGCGATGCAGGTCGATGCGGACGCCGGCGCCTATGCCGGCCTGGCGCTGGGGCTGCAGGTGGTGCTGGCGTCGCTGCTGATTCCGCTGGCGTTCAAGCTGTTTTGAACACGCGGCCGTCAGTGACTTCAACGGCAATCCATTCGCTTTTTAATTGATAGCTGCCCACGAAGAGTGTGCCTGCGCCAAAGGCACATTTGATGCCTGAAAGTTGCTTGAGGGTTGAAACGGATGCGCTCCAGGCACGCAACCGGCAGAATTTCAACAGCACTATTTTTTTGCTACCGAATTCATAGCTGACTGCGCAATCTATACCTACGTCAGAGACACTTTTTATGCATAAAAACCAGCCTTTGGGCCCGAACCCGAACCCGACCCCGCCAGTCCCGTTCTGCCTGGGCCTGTGATGCCCCGAAAAAACGGGATCAGGGCGGCGCGCTGTTTGAGCGAAGCGAGTTTGCGCCGACCCCTGTTTTTTCGGGGCAGCGCAGGTTGCCCGCAGCGCAGCGAAGGGACCCAGGCAGCCGGGTCGCCTTTCTTTTGCTTACTTTCTTTTGGCGAAGCAAAAGACAAGTGAGTTGCCGCCGGGCAACCCCCGGCCAGCAAGCCACAGCATAAAAAACAGAACCCAGGAACAAGCACCAAGCCAGACCGAAACCGCTACGATTTCAATAGCTGCCAGCGCATACAGAACCTGCGCTACAGCCCGATTTGATCAATATTCAAGCCACGCAAGCCCGCCCAAGGCCAGCAGGCCTTCACCCCGCCAGAGCCCAAGCGGAAAATTCAACCGACCGCAGCTCAGGCCGCCTGCAGCCCGGGCTTGACCACGACAGCAGGCCGGCTGCCGTTGCTACTGCCGCCAGAACCGGAATTGCCATGCACCGCAGCCTGCGTGCCAAACACAATGTCGCCCGAGAGCTGCCCGCCCTCTTCCACCACCAGCTTGCCATAGCGAATCGTCCCGGTGACCTTGCCGGTCGCGTAAATCACCAGCTTCTGGCGAACCGTCAGGTTGCCGTTGAATTCGCCCCGGATCTCGGCGATCTCGATTTCGGCCGAGCCCTTGAAGGCGCCCTGCTCGGCAATCTGGATGACGCGGGAATTCATCGTCGCCTCCACCGTGCCCTCGACCACCAGCGTGTCGCAGTCGGTGATCTCCACGCCCTTGAGCTTGATGTTGGGGCCGACCGTCAGCTTGCTGCCGCCTTCGTGGCCGGCATGGGGCGCGCTATCGCTGCCCTGCGGCTTGGACGTGTTGTGGTGGCTTGGCCCTTGAGAGGCTGTATGCGGCCCCGGGGGCGCTGCGGTGCTGCCCGGCCCTGTGTAGCCGCTGTTGACCGCGCCTGGGCGCACACCGGTGGTTGGAATTTCATTGTCCCGCTTGCCGAAAAACGGTGTGGCCATGTGGCGTCCTTCTTGAAAAACAGCCATCCTACGTGGGGAAAGCAGCCACAATTTCCAGCCTTGTGCAAGAGAAGTAACGAAATAACAACGAACCCGTGCGCCAAGGCGTGCACCTTGCCAGGCCGCAGCCGGCGCTACAGGCTCTTGGCGACCAGTTCATCGATCAGCGCTTCAGGCAGGTAATGCGGCCCGTCGAAAAGGTACACCGGCAGGCCCTGGTAGGCCTGCAGCTGCGCTGTCAGCTCATCGGCGGTGGCGGGCCGGAATCCGCCGCCCGGCCTGGGCCGGAAGGCCTCGGCGATCAGGCGCAGCCGCTTGGGACCCAGGTGGCGCCGCAGAACATCGGCATGGCGGCGGGCGACCTCGGCTTCCCGGGCATGCACGCCCACGCCATCCTGGAAAAAAATGCCCACATCGGGCGGCAGCCAGCTGTCCAGCCACCGCGCCAGCGTGTCGGGCCCGACATTGGCGCTGTCGTACAGGCTCAGCCACAGCGGGCGCGGCAGGCGTGCCAGCAAAGGCCCGAGTTGCGTCGCAGCCTGCCAGCTGCTGTCGATTTCGACCGGAAAATACCAGCCGACGACATTGAGCGGCGTGGGCAGCCGGGCCAGCTGCGCGGACGCTTCGACCAGGCGCGCCAGATCGGCCCGCGCAGCTTCCTCGCTGAAGTGGCCGGCCAACCCCAGGATCACCTGGCTGGCCCAGGGCTGGCGGGCGATGGCGCTCCAGTCGGGCAGGCGCGGCGCTTGCGGCCACGGGCCGCCGCTGACAAAACTGATGTCGTTGACCGCTGTCCACTGCACCAGCAAGGTGCGAATGCCGATCCGGTCCCACTTGCCGCTAGGGGCCAGCGTTTGATTGTCAAGCTGCCACACCATGCCCTCGGCCAGCTGGTCGGGCCTGAGCGGGCGGCTGGCGCAGCCCGCCAGGGAATCGAGCAGCATCCCGGCCGCTGCCGCCGTTCCCAGCTGCAAGGTGAGGCGGCGGTGCCTGTCTATGAAAGCCATGGGCGCCACATCGGAATCCTTTTCTTCACGAGAAAACAGGCGGGGGCGCCTTGAGACGCCCCCGCATTGGGTTGGCGCCTTCGGACAAGCGCCAGCGGCCTGTCCGAAGGGCAGGTCTGGCCTACTGCGCCGCGCTCGGCGCAATCCAGGTGTAGCCCAGGGCGGTAATGCCTTCAATAGCCTTCTTGAAGTCGACAAAGCCGGGCGTTCCCACCGCAGGCTCAAGCCAGAACGGATGGAAGAAGAACGACGCATAGCCGTCGCGCACGGTTTTGCCGTAGTCCGCATTGGTCACGATGTCCTGCCAGGTGTAGTTGAAGTTGGAGGTCGGGTCGATGGCGCTGATGTCGTACTCGATGTTGCCCAGGCTTTCAGGGATGATGCGCTGGCCGTAGTAGTCCTTCTTGATGACATACGGAAAGATCTGGCCCACGCCGAAATCCTTGTTGGTGGTGGCATTGAAGTTGGGCTTGTCGGCCGTGAAGTACACCACCCGCTGGTAGGTGTTGGCAAACGCCTGCGGCGTCACTTTCGAGGTCAGGGCGGACGCATGGTAGTGCGGTGTTTCCCAGGCCACCGGCGTGTAGCCGTTGCTGGCCAGCTCGGCCTTGCCGGCGTTCAGGCGGCCCAGCGCCCAGGCTGCAGAGTCCTCGGCCACCGGCGAATTGGCCACGATGTTCCAGAACTCGTAGTCGTCGCCGCTGACGCCGGTATGCGGGTTCAGCATCGAGCTGTACTGGTGGGTGTAGCCGTGCATGACCACCTCGGCGCCGCGCGGCAGCGCGTAGTTGACGGCGGTCTTCAGGTTGGTTGCCTGCGACAGCGGAATGGTCTGGGCAATGCCGCCGTTGTACTTGCCCTTGGGGTCCATGTAGCGCGGAATCATGGCGATGGAAAACGGATACCGCTTGCCGTACAGGTAGTCGGTCAGGGTCTTCATGGCCGACACCGACACCAGCGCGCCCACGTCCTCCAGGCGTATCAGCGCCTTGTGGCTTTCGGCGTGGTTCACGGCCAGCATGTCGTGCAGCAGGTCGCTCAGCACCAGGTAGCGGTCGCGCGGGCCGATGAAGCTGAACGGCATATCGGCCACGTACCAGAAGTTGCCCGAACGCATCACGTAGGGCGCGGTTTCGCCGGTCTTGGGGTTGGCCACCGGCACCACCACCGAGGCCTTGGCCGAGTTGAGCACTGTGGTCATGCCGATGTCGGGGTCGGCGTTGACAACGCCGGTCGCGCCGTTGAAGGTGTAGTACTTGACGAAGGGCTTGGCTTTGTAGGTGATGGTGTCAAAAAAGCCCGGGCTGGGGTTGGCGGCGGTGGGCGCCGCGTTCATGCCGCGCAGGCTTGCAAAATCAAAGCCGAACTTGGCTTGAAACCCATAGGCCGGGTTCCAGGCCAGCTGCCAGAGGTTGTACTTGAACCAGACCACGGTCTTGGGCGTGGCCATCACGTCGGCCAGGAAGGCGGCCGGCAGCGGATTGTCGTAGTAGGCGCCCATGTAGAAGATGGCGTCGTAGGCCTGCATCTTGCCGGCCACGTAGTTTTGCACCGGCAGCAGCTCGGCATTGCTGTCGAAGTGGCCGATCAGGTTCTTGAGCATGATGCTGTAGGCCATGCCCAGCTTGGCGAACTCGGTGCCCGGCGGGCCGTCGTAGACGATCAGGGTCTTGGGGCCGGCCTGCGCGCTGGCGGGCTGGCCAATCAGCGCCGTTGCCAGAAACAAGGCGGCGACCAGAAAGCGAAAAAGTTTTTTCATGATGATTTTTCCTCAAGCTTGGGGTTACCTGGATTTGGGCGGCTTCGGGTCTTTGGGCTCCTTGGGCTTTTTGGGCTCAGGCAGCACATCGAGCAGGTCGTTGCGGGTGTGGTCCTTTTTCGACAACCTGGTGTGGTTGTGGGCGCGCTTTTGGCGCTTGACCTCCTCCGGGTTCACGCCCGCCTCCACCACCACCTTCTCGAAACCCGGCGGGCGCGGCGGCGCCTGCACCCTCGCGCCAGGCTGGGCCTGCACTGCCTTGTCCAGCTCGGTCGGCTGGGCCTGCGCCATCCCGGCTTGCATTGCCAAGGCAAAACCGCCCATGGCCAGAAGCCGCCTGCCTGCAGGAAGCCCCATCGTGTACTTTTTCATGACATATCCTTCCAATTGAATGTGACCAACCCTGTTAAAAAATACTCAGCCGCTGTCTCTACCCGCGGCTTTCATCATTCATTTGCCGCGCTGTCAGTACGACAGCGTGAACCTGAGAAAAACGCCCTTGGCCCGCTCGTCTCCGCTGATGCGGCCCCGGTACTGCAGCGACGTGTCCCAGTAGGAGCGCGGCGCGTTGTAGGTGTCTTCGTTGAACCAGTAGCGCAGGCTGGCCCCCACGCCGGCGCCCACGGCTTTTTCACTACCCGGCGCATAGCCGGTGTTGCGGTCGGCGCCCAGCACCAGGTGCGGAAACACCACCAGCTTCGGGCTGACAGCGTCGAGCCGGAAGCTGCGCCCGGCCTGGCCCTCGAAGGTGGCGTAGTTCTGCTTGAGCTTGATGAAGCGCCCGGCCTCGGCATACACCTGTCCGGTCCACCAGGCCGGCGTGTCCAGGCGCAAATCAAGCCCGGTGTCCCAGGAATAGCCGATGCGCGCCAGCCAGTCGGTCTGGGCCCGGCTGCCGATGCCAAAGCGCCGCTCCAGCGCCAGCACCAGGTTGGCATTGGCCAGCGGCTTGACCCGGGCGCCGACCGCGCCCTGCACCGTGGGCGCGCCGGTCGGCAGGTCGGCCTTGCTGTAGAGCGTGCCGAGCAGGCCGCCGTACAGCTCCACCAGCCGGCCGTCGCCATAACCGAACGGCCGCCAGTAGGCCTCGACGCCGGCCTGCAGCGTGTCGTCGGTCGCACCGGGGTTGATCGACAGGCCGGACGTGGCAATGCCCCGGTAGGTCATCGAGCCATAGACGCCCATCTTGCGGGTGCGGTCGGCCACCGAGCGGCGGGCATTGAACATCTGCTGCGGCGTGAGCGGCAGCTGGCCGGCCTGGGCGACATCGATGGCGCGCCGGAAATAGTCCACCGCCTCCTCGTTGCGCCCGAGCCGGCCCGCCGCATAGGCGGCATCCTGCAACGCCGCGTCGGGCAGCGCCTTGGCGCTTGTGGCGCGGTCAAAAGCCGCCAGGGCGGCCGCATCGTCGCCCACCTGCACCGCCAGGTAGGCGGTATCGACGTCGGGCTGGTCAACCAGCTCGCCGCCCTGCAGCGCGGCATTGAAACGCTCGCGCGCCTGCGGCTTGCGGCCCTGCTGCACCAGCATGGCGGTTTCGCTGCTGACCGACAGGCGGCCGCTCTGCAGGGCATTTTCGGCGTCGAGCGTGGCCAGCGCATCCTGCCCCTGGCGCTGGCGCACCCGGCTGCGCAGGGCCAGCATCTCGCCATCGTTGTCAGAGGTGACCAGGAAGGCGGTGGCCGCCTCGTCGGCCTGCGCCAGCTGCCCGCCGGCGACCAGGGCATTGACCAGCAGCAGCCGGTACTGCGGCGTTTGGGGCGACAGCTGCACCGCTTCGCGCGCCCTGGTGGCGGCGACCTCGTAATTGCGCGCGCCGTAGGCCTTGTAGGCCGCATCGGCGACCGGAAAGGCCGGGTCGGGCGGGGCTTCGCCGGGCCAGACCTCGCACGAGGCCGACATCGCGCTGCCCACGCAGATCACCCTGGGCGTGATCCAGGCCGGCGGCGCCGACCCGCCGGCCACCACGCTGCGCCGGAACGCCTGCAGGGCCAGGGCGCGGCGCATGGCCACGCTCTCGTCCATGCCGGCGGGCGCATCGAGCCGGGGCGCCAGCAGGTCCAGCGCCTTTTGCGGCTCGTCGGCGGCCAGGGCGGCGTCCACCGCCATCAGGCGGAAATTGGTCTGGTCGCTGGGCGCCATGCCGGCGCCGGCCAGCAGGCTGTCCAGCTCGGCAGCCGCGCCCGGCCGCTGGCCCTGCCGCTGCAGCGCATGGGCACGCAGCAGCCGCAGCGCCGGCTGCGGCCCCAGGTCGCGCAGCGCCTCGCTGGCGGCCTGCTCGGCTTCTGGCCAATTCCCGGCGACCAGCAGCAGGCTCAAGAGCTGCAGACGGTGGGGCAGCAGGTCGGGCGCGTAGTCAATTGCCTTGCGGGACGAGGCCAGCGCGGTTTGCGCATCGCCCGTCAGCGCCGCCTTGTTGGCCTGGTCGAAATACCGGAAGGCAAGATGCTGGCGAATCATTTTCTGCCGCGCCGCCAATTCGTTGGCGCCCGGCCCGCTGGTCATACCCGGCGGCAGTTTCGACACCACCGCGTCAGCCTCTTCGAGCTGGCCGGTCTCGCTCAGCTCGTACACCAGCAGCGACCAATAGGCGCGGTTGCCCGGCGCCAGCAAAGTCGCCTCGCGCGCCGCCAGCGCGGCACCGGCATGGTCGCCCTGGGCGCTGGCCTTGTACGCCTTGTCGGCAAAGGCATAGGCCGCGGCGGCGCGGCGCGAGGCGGCAGTGACGACGGGCCGGCGCGGGCGTGGAGCCGGCGCGGCGCGGCCCGAACC
>JAQGNK010000464.1 GCA_028291905.1 Polaromonas sp. | reverse complement strand
AGCCAGCTGCAGGCCAGCGCAGCGGCAGCGCGGGCGCCGGCTGGCCGGGGCAGCGTCAAGGACTGGTTGGAAAAAGGCTTGTGCATGGCGTGCTCCGGAGTTTGAGTCAATGAAAGGAATGGCCAGCCTGCCGGCGCCGGCTCCGATGCCGGGCAGGTTTTGCTCAGTGAACGTGCTTCATGCCGCAGTATTTGCCGATGGCCAGGCCCTTGCAGGCGGCCTGCAGCTCTTTTTCACAGACCTCTTCTTTCTTGCCGGCTTCCAGGCATTTGGCCGCGCCTTCATGGGCGGCGGCCATGGCCCGGTGGCGCTGGATGTCTTCCTTGGTTTCCTTGTCGTTATGCGGCTGTGCAAGGGCCACTGAAACTGTAGCGCTTAACACCAGCGCAGCTGGCAGAAGTAACATTTTCTTGAGCAAGTTAAGTTTTTTCATAGGTTTTTATCTCGATTGAAGCAGTTCAAACACACTGACCCGGTAGGCTTCCCACGCGGGCAGCAAGGCAGAAGCCAGCGCCACCCCCAGGGCCAGCGCCGGCACACTGGCCAGCTCGACCGGCCACACCAGCGCGCCGATCAGCACCGAGTTTTCCAGCTGCAGCCCCCAAGCCAGCAGCGCGCTCAGGCCCTGGCCCGCCAGCACGCCCAGCAGTGTGGCCAGCAGGGCGAGCCAGAGCGCCTCGCACAGCAGCAGCCCGGCCAACTTGGCCGGCGGCGCGCCCAGCATGCGCAGCAGCGCCAGGTCGGCCCGGCGCTCGCGCACGGCGCTCCACAGCGCAATGAAGACGCTCAGGGCCGCCGTCAGCAGCAGCACGCCGGCCAGCGTCCGCAGCACGTCCAGGCCGACGCCCAGCATGCCCAGCAGCCGGGTGATTTCCACCGCCGGCGCGGCCGCCTGCATCTCGGTCGTGGTGTTGATGAAGCGCGGGAACGTCACCGCCGCCAGCGGCGTCCTGTAGCGGATCAGCGCCAGCGTCACCTCGCGCTCGTCCTCCATGACCTTGCGGTCGTCGTCGTCCAGCGCGGTGTCGGTTTCATGCACCTGCCAGACCGATTCGAGCGGCGTGAGCACCAGTCGGTCGAGCACCGTGCCGGTCGGCGCGAGGATGCCGGTGACGGTGTAGGGACTCTGCCCATGGGCATGGCCGCCGGGTGCCAGGCCGTGGCTGCCGGTGAAGGTGTCGCCCAATTTCAAGCCGGCCTGCGCAGCCACATGCGCGCCCAGCACCGCCTGCATCGGCGCTGTCCAGACCGCGCCCTGCGCCAGACCAGCCTGGTAGTGGCTCAGGTAGTCGGGCGTGGTGCCGACGATGCGAAAGCCCCGGAAGCTGTCGCCCATGCTGATCGGAATCAGGCTGGCGACCTGCGGATGGGCCTGCAGGCTTTTCACCGCCGCCAGCGGGATGTTGCCGGTCGGCACGTCGAGCTGGAAAACGCCCGCCAGGATCAGCTGCATCGGGCTGCCCTTGGCGCCCACCACCACGTCGATGCCGGCCAGGTCGCGCTCGAAGGCGGTGTCGAGCTGGTGGCTGACCAGCAGCAAAAACGTGATCGACGCCAGCCCCAGGCTGAGCAGCAGCAAGTTGAGCGCCGCCGCGAGCGGGCGCGACCACAGGTAGCGCCAGGCAAATGCTATTGTTTTCATAGCTGGTGGCGCATGATTTGTATGCGCTGCAGGCTGATCTGGCTTGAATTTTCAGCAAAATGCCGGCCCACCCGCGCATCGTGCGTGGCAATTGCCAGCGTGGCGCCTTCGCGGGCGGCGGTGGACTGCAGCAGCGCCAGCGACACTGCCGCCGCATCGTCGTCCAGACTGGCGGTCGGCTCGTCGGCCAGGATGACTTTGGGCTGCAGCAGCACCGCCCGCGCCAGGGCGACGCGCTGGGCCTGCCCGCCCGAGAGCTGGGCCGGCTTGCGGCCCGCCAAGTCCTGCACGCCAAGCGCGGTCAAGGCAGCACTGATGCGCTGATCGTCGGGCGCCTGGCCTGCAGCCCACTGCGCCATCGCCAGGTTCTGCTGCACGGTCAAGGCCGTGCTCAGGTGGAGCTTTTGCGGCAGGAAGCCGACGGCGCGGGCGCGCCAGGCGTCCAGCGCCGCGCCGCTTTTGAAGCTGCTGACATCGCTTCCCAGCGCTTGCCCGGCCACTTCGATCTGCCCCTCGGTGGCCCGCACCAGCCCCGCCGCCAGCGCCAGCCAGGTCGATTTGCCCGCGCCCGACGGCCCGGCCAGCAGCAGCACGCCGCCCTGCGGCACCTCGACATCCGGGAACGACAGTGCCGGCCCCTGCCGGTAGCGGTAGGCGAGCTGGCGGGTGCGGATCACGGCGCGGCGCCCGGCGATGGAATGGCCGGGCTGGCCGGGCTGGCCGGGCTGGCCGGGCTGGCGGCGCAGTCGGCGCAGACGCCGCGCACCGCGAAATCCAGCGTCATGCCCTGGTAGCCCAGGGCCTGCAGGGCCGCCAGGGCCGACTGGGCGGCGCGCTCCAGGTCGTCGGCATTGCCCCTCAGCGCGCCGTCCAGCGGGCTGTCGCGGTGGCAGCTCTGGCACTGGAAGTGCGGCATGGCATGCACGCTGGCCGGCATGGCCTGGTAGCGCCGCACCCGGCTGGCATCGACCCGGCACAGCAGCAGGCCGACCTGCGCCAGCCGGTCGATCAGCCGGTACAGCGTCACCCGGTCCAGCGCCGACGGGCCTTCGCCGCTCAGCGCGGCCTGCAGCTGCGCATGGGTGTAGCTGGTGTCGGGGTGGGCCAGCAGCCAGCCCAGCACCCGCCGGGCCGCCGCCGTGCGCCGCAGGCCGTGGGCCGACAGCAGCGCGTCAATCGGGTCGATCAGATCGAGCGCGGCAGGTTCATGAGGCTGAAAAGAGGCCATGGATTGATTTTTACTCGCTTTAATGCAATTGAGTTGCGTTACACTCGGATTTTTCGCATCTATCGCAATCAGGTTGCATTATTACCGCAAGCTGCAGCCCGACGGATGGAATCTCATCTTTTTACTTTTCCCCTTGATAAAAATCATGCGCCCGGACATTGCCCCGCCTTTTCGTGATGCGCCTGCCGCTGCAGCGGCTGCCTTGCCTGCCTTGCCTGCCGTGTCGGTAGCTGCCGATGCCCTGCCCGCTGCCGCCAGCGGTGGCGGCGGCGGTGGCGGCGGCTTCAGCGTGCTGGCCTGGCCGGCCTGGCTGCGGCTGCTGGCGGTGCTGCCCGCCGTGGTGCTGCTGTGGCTGGGCGTGCTGTGGGCGCAGGCCGAGGCCGCGCCGTGGTAGCCGCCGCGCCCGTCGTGGCGCTGAACAACCTGACCGTCAGCTACCGCCGGCACCCGGCCCTGCACCATGTCAGCGGCAGTTTTGCGCCGGGCTCGCTGACCGCCGTCATCGGGCCGAACGGCTCGGGCAAGAGCACGCTGCTCAAAAGCATCATGGGCCTGCTGCCGGTGGAAGGCGGCCGCTCGGGCGGCGCGCTGTCCGTGCTGCCAGAACGCGAGCGCATCGCCTACTTGCCGCAGGTGGCCGACATCGACTGCAGCTTTCCGATTGACGTGCGCGACTGCGTGCTGCTGGGCTGCTGGGGCCGGGCCGGTGCCTGGGGCGGCGTCAGGGGCGCCATGCTGACCAGCGTCGACGCGGCGCTGCGGGCGGTCGGGCTGGAAGGCTTCGAGCGGCGCGGCATGGCCAGCCTGTCCAGCGGCCAGCTGCAGCGGGTGCTGTTCGCCCGCCTGCTGGTGCAGGACGCCGAGCTGATCTTGCTCGACGAGCCATTCAACGCGATTGACGCTAAAACCACCAGCGCCCTGCTGGCGCTGGTGCGGCAGTGGCACGGGGAGCGGCGCACCGTCATTGCGGTGCTGCATGACGACGCGCTGGTGCGCCGGCATTTTCCGCAGACCCTGCTGCTGGCTCGCGAGCTGGTCGGCTGGGGCGCTACCGGCCAGGTGCTGACCGAGCCCAACCTGCGGCGCGCCCGCGCCATGGCCGAGGCCTGGGACGAGGCGGCCGGGCTGTGCGGCATCGACGCGCTGGCAGCGAAAAAAGCGGCGGCGCCATGACGGCGCCGGCCGCCTGGCTCTGGGACAGCGTTTTTTCGCCCTTCGCCGAATTCGCCTTCATGCGCCGGGCGCTGGTGGCCACGCTGGCGCTGTCGCTCAGCGCCGCGCCGCTGGGCGTTTTCCTGACGCTGCGGCGCATGAGCCTGCTGGGCGACGCGCTCAGCCACGCGGTGCTGCCGGGCGTGGCCATCGGCTTCATGCTGGGCGGCCTGTCGCTCACCGCCATGGCCCTGGGCGGCGTAGCGGCGGGCATGGGGGTCGCGGCACTGGCCGGGCTGGTGACCCGTTTCACCACGCTCAAGGAGGACGCCAGCCTGGCCGCGATCTACCTGGTGGCGCTGGCGCTGGGTGTGACGTTGATTTCCAGCCACGGCACCCAGCTCGACCTGCTGCACATCCTGTTCGGCAGCGCGCTGGGCGTCGATGCGCCTAGCCTGCTGATGGCGGCGGGTGTGGCCTCGGCGAGCCTGCTGCTGCTGGCCGCGATGTACCGGGGGCTGGTGCTCGAAAGCTTCGATCCTGTTTTCTTAAGCGCCGCCGGGCGGCGCGGCTGGCTCTGGCAGCAGGGCTTTTTGATGCTGGTGGTCATCAACCTGGTGGCCGGCTTTCAGACCCTGGGCACGCTGATGGCAGTCGGGCTGATGATGCTGCGCGCCGTGTCGAGCCGGCTCTGGCACGACACGCTGCCGGCGCAGCTGGCGAACGCCAGCGCGCAGGCGATGCTGGCCGGCGCCAGCGGGCTGCTGCTGTCGTTTCATTTCGACACGCCTTCGGGGCCGACCATCATCGGCTGCGCGGGGGGGCTGTATGCCCTGTCGCTGCTGGTCGCGTCGGGCGGCTGGCTGCCCAGAGTCCGGGCCACGCGGCACCGGGTCGCCTGACGCCGGCCATTTATTTTTTTCCGTTGATTGATTTTTGAAAGCTCCCATGAACCGTCGCCTGTTTCAACAATTCCTGGCCGCCGGCCTGTCCGCTGGCGCGCTGCTGCCGGGCGCCGGCTTTGCCGCCGATGCGCTGCCGCTGCCGCTGCCCGTCATCGCCAGCTTCAGCATCCTGGCCGACCTGGTGCGGGTGGTGGGCGCAGGGCGCGTCAGCGTCGCCAGCCTGGTCGGGCCTGATGAGGACGCCCATGTGTTCGAGCCCAAGCCGGCCGATGCCAAAGCCATCGTGCAAAGCCGGCTGCTGGTCGTCAACGGCCTGGGCTTCGAGCCGTGGGCGCAAAAGCTGGCCCGCGCCGCCGGCTACAAGGGCCAGACCGTGGTGGCGTCCCAAGGCGTGAAGCCGCGCGGCATGGCCGACGAGAAAGGCCATGCCGAGACCGACCCGCATGCCTGGCAAAACCCGCTCAACGTCATCCTGTATGTGCGCAACATCGCCGTCGGCCTGGCAAAAATCGACCCGGCGGGCGCCAGCGCCTATCAGGCCAATGCCGAGGCGTATGTGAAGGAGCTGCAGGCGCTGGACAGCTGGACCGCCGAGCAGTTCGCCGCCATCGCGCCGGCCCGGCGCAAAGTCATCACCTCGCATGATGCATTCGGCTACTTCGGCGCGCAGTACCGCATCGGCTTCCTGGCGCCGCAGGGCATCTCGACCGAGGCCGAGCCGAGCGCCAAGGCCGTGGCGCAGCTGATCCGGCAGATCCAGCGCGAAAAGATCAAGGCGGTGTTCATCGAGAACATGAGCAACCCGAAGCTGCTGACGCAGCTGAGCAGGGACGCCGGCGTAAGCGCCGGGGCGGCGCTGTATGTCGATGCGCTGTCGGCGGCGGGCGGGCCGGCCGACAGCTACCTCAAGCTGATGCGGCACAACGTCACGCAGCTGGCCGCGGGCATGCGGCAGAGCTGAGGCCGCACGGATGAGCAGGGCTGCCAGACCGTGCGCCGGCGCCGCGCTAGCGGCCAAAACGCAGCAACGCCGAGTCGCAGGAAAACATCGCTTCGCTATATTTTTAATAGCTGCCTGCGCTTACCTTTCCTACACTGAAAGCGTTTTCTCATAAAAATGTAACGGCCAGGCCCACCCTGGGGCCCGAACCGCCTTGCCCAGCGGAGAAGGAGAAACACGCGGGGACAGCAGGAAACTTGCACGATTGGGCAATAAAAGTGCCCCTGGCGCAGACAGTGCTTTCGCAAGCAGCTATGAATTCAGTAGCATTCATACAGCCGGGCTGCGACTGTTGCCCATCAGGCTGATTCCGCTCCAGCCCCGGCGCTTTTTGAATCCATCCGGCCCCCGGCCTCGTATCACCTCCAGGCCTGTGCTTCGCTTATCCTTGCAACGCGGTTCATGCGCCAAGAGAGCCAAGGCGACGTACCGGCCCGCGCAACCCTGCAGCGGCAATGCAGCCACCCATCACATCAGTTCAGAAGAAAAGCATGAACCACCTCGCGAAAAATCCAGCCCACTCGCCCCTGCACCAGAGCGCAGGCCTGCGCAAGCCCCATGCTGCTGCCCTGTTGCTGCTGCTGTGCAGCGCGGCGGCGCAGGCCCACACCGAGGGCGGCGTGGCCGGCGGCTTTCTGTCGGGCTTCATGCATCCGCTGGCCGGCATCGACCACCTGCTGGCCATGGTGGCTGTCGGCATCTGGGGCGCCACGCTGGGGCGGCCGCTGGTCTGGGCGTTGCCGGTGGCTTTTCCGCTGTTGATGGTGGTGGGCGGCATCATGGGGATTTCCGGCGTGCCGCTGCCCTATGTTGAAACCGGCATTGCCGCTTCGGTGGTGGTGCTGGGGCTGGCGATTGCAGCGGCCTGGCGCGCCCCGGTGGCGGTGGCGCTGGCCATCGTCGCCGTCTTCGGCGTGTTCCATGGCTTTGCGCACGGCACCGAGCTGCCCGAGACCGCCTCGCCGGCCGCCTATGCCGCCGGTTTTGTGATCTCGACCGGCCTGCTGCACCTGGCGGGCATTGCCGTAGGCTTGCTCAAGGCCGTGCCGCGCGGCGCGCAGCTCCTGCGCACCAGCGGCGCCCTGATTGCCGCTGCCGGCGCCTGGATTCTGGCGGGCATGCCGGGTGTGGCCTAAGCCGCGCCTTGCGGCCAGCGCGCTGGCGGCGCTGGCGCTGGGCGGCTGCGGCAGTGCCTGGGCGCATGGGATTGCGGGCGCCACCGCATCGATCTGGACAGCGCCGCATCATCTGCTGACCTCGCCGCTGTCGCTGGCCGCGCTGATCGGACTGGCGCTGGTGCTGTTCGGCATCCGGGAGCCGGCATCGTTCATCGCCGCAGCGCTGGCGGGGGCGGCGGCCACGCTGGCGACCGCGCTGCTGCCGCAGCTGCCTGGCGTGCTGGCGCCGGCGGGCGTGGTGGTGATCGGCCTGGCCGCCGTTGCCGCCTGGAAGCCTTCAACCGGCTTTGCCTTCGTTCTGGCGGTGCTGGCCGGGCTGGCGGCGGGCAGCGCCGCCGAGCTGGAGCAGGCCCGCTGGCAGGAGCTGGCCGGCATCGGCATCACGGTGCTGGTGGCTGCCTTCTGGCTGCTGGCAAGCGCCGAGAACCTGAGCCACAGCGCCCGCCTGCAGCCGGTGCTGCCGCTGGCGCGGCGGGTGCTGGGTTCCTGGATAACGGCCATCGGCTTGCTGCTGGGCGCGCTGGCGGTGCTGGGCCGGCATGCCTGATGCGATGCGCGGAGCAACCAAAAAAAGCCTTGCCTTGCCGGCGGCCAGGCGCCACTTCTGCCGCCACTTCCGGCTTCAAGGCTGCCCGCCCGGTCATCGCGGCAATCATCAGCGCCCGAATGTATCGGTTGCGGGCTTAGAATTTACATAACTTTCGACCTTTAACGCCAGCGGGCAAGCGCTGCTCCATCATCGGTTTTGGCATGCGCCTGGACTCCATGGCAACAATGGCGCATTCGGGCAGGGGATGCGAAGGCTTGCACTGGCACTGGAAGTGCTTTGGCCGGCTTGCCACACAAAAGGGTTACTCATGAGTCTCAACAGGCGTGAATCAGCCCCATCAGGACCGCAGTCCGACTGGCACTGGGAAACCGACCGTGACCACCGCTTCACCCGAATTTCAGGCAGCGGCCATCAAGAAAACCCGTCCCCAACGCAAGAATGCATCGGCCAGACACCTTGGGAAACCGACTGCAACCTGGGCAACAAGACACTTTGGGTGCGGCATCGTGCCCGGCTGGCGCGGCACGAAGCTTTTTTCAACCTTGAGTACGAGCGTGAGGACCGCCAAGGCGGGCGCTCGGTGCTGCGCATCAGCGGCGCCCCGGTGTTCGGCGCCGCTGGGGAGTTCATGGGCTATCGCGGCGTCGGCGCCGACATCACCGCCCACCGGCAGGCCGATGCAGCGCTGCGGACCAGTGAAGCCAGGCTGCGCGCCATCGTGTCCGCGCTGGCCGAAGGCGTCCTGCTGGGCGACGCGGACGGCCGCATCCTCGACTGCAATGCCAGCGCCGAACGCATCTATGGCAGAACGCTGGCCCAGATGAAGGGCCAGCACTTTGCAACGCCGAACTGGACCATGCTCAATGAAGACGGCTCGCCCATGCTGGAGACCGAGCGGCCGAGTTTCATGGCCAGGCATTCCGAGCTGCCGCAGCTGGACAAGGTGGTTGGCTATAGCCGGCCCGACGGCAGCACGCTCTGGACACTGGTCAATGTGCAGCCGCTTTTTGATGCGCAAAGCGGCGCCATGTCGGGTTTTGCGACTTCGCTGACCGACATCACCAAGCGCAAGAATGCCGAGCAGGAAATCGTGCGGCTCAACATGGCGCTGGAGAGCCGCGTGCTGCGCAGGACCGCCCAGCTGGCGCTGGCCAACAAGGAACTCGAAGCCTTCTCCTATTCGGTCGCGCACGACCTGCGCTCGCCGCTGAGCACGATTGACGGCTTTTGCACCCTGCTGGCCAAGGTGGTGCCGCCGGAATCGGGCGAGAAGGCGCGCCGGTATCTTGAGCGCATCAAAGCCGGCGTGCAGCGCATGGGCGAGCTGACCGACGGCCTGCTGTCGCTGGCCAAGCTGTCGCGCTCCAGCCTGAAGTGGAGCACGGTCAACATCAGCGAAGAGGCGGCCAAGATCATTCGCCAGTGGACCGAGCGCGAGCCGTGGCGTCCCGTGCTGGCCACCATCGAGCCCGGCATGCTGGCACGGGCGGACAGCTCGCTGCTCAGAGAGGTGCTTGAAAACCTGATCGCCAACGCCTGGAAATTCAGCTCCAGGAATGAGCGGACGGAAATCACCGTGGGCAGCGAAGCCAGCAGCGACGGCAAGGTGGTCTATTTCGTTCAGGACAAGGGCGCCGGATTCGACATGGCCTACTCTGGCAAGCTGTTCGGCACCTTCGAGCGGCTGCACTCGCCCGAGGAGTTTCCCGGCAGCGGCATCGGGCTGGCCACGGTCAACCGCATCATCACCCGGCACGGCGGAAAGATATGGGCACAGTCGGCGCCGGGCGAAGGCAGCATTTTTCGCTTCACGCTGGGAACCGACGAAAACCATGCGGCCGTGAATGCCGATGACGCGCTGCAGTCCTCCTTGGGAATGCCCCCGGCCAGCGTCAGCCCGCAGGGCGGCGATACAGGCGTTGCGGCCACCCTGAGCGAGCAGCAGTTCAGCTACGCCTTCGAGCATGCACCCATAGGCATGGCGCTGATCGGTCTGGATTCACGCCGGTTGCGGGTCAACAATGCATTTTGCAAAATGCTGGGCTATTCCGAATCCGAGATGTTGTCGCGCACGGTGCACGACATTACCCACCCAGACGATGTGGAATGGGACGTGCTGCAGCGCGCCCGCGCCCTGGCCGGGGAAATTGAAAGCTACCAATGGGAAAAGCGCTATATCCACAAGGACGGCCACATTCTCTGGGGCCAGATCACCTGCTCGCTGGTGCGCGATGCCGACCGCAGGCCGCTTCACTTCATCACCCAGATGCAGGACACCACCGAGCGCAAAAAGGCCGAGCAGGCGCTGCGTCACAGCGAAGAGCGCTTTCGCATCCTGACCGGCCTGTCCTCTGACTGGTTCTGGGAGCAGGACAAGGATTTCCGCTTCGTGCAGGTGTCGGGCAAGCCCGCCAACACGGTGAAATTTGTCCAGCAGGACGTGACCGGCCTGGCGCGCTGGGAGCTGGAGCATCTGCAGATGAGCGAATCGGCATGGCTGGTGCACAAGGCCCAGCTTGAGCGGCATGAAGAGTTCCATGATTTCGAGCTCACGCTGCTGGACAACCACGGGGAGTTGCGCTACGAGAGCATCAGCGGCGTGCCGGTTTTCGATGCCTCCGGCGCCTTTGCCGGCTATCGGGGCACGGGCCGCGACACCACCGAGCTGCGCCGCATGACCGATGCGCTGCGCACCAGCGAATTGCAGCTGCGCGACATCACTGACACCGTGCCGGCGCTGATTGCCTACCTCGATGCCGAGCAGCGCTTCGCCTTTCACAACCGCGCCTACGAGGAGGTGTTTGGCCTGTCCCATGACCAGATCCACGGCAAGACGATGCTGGATGTCATGGGCGCAGAACTCTATGAAAGGGTGGCGCCGCAGGTGACCGAAGTGCTGGCCGGTTACCCGGTGGCCTATCAACGCGCCCACAAAACCGCGCGCGGGGCGCAGCGGCTGTTCCTCGTGAAGTATTTCCCGCGCTACGGCGACGGCGAGCAGCATAGCAAGGTGATCGGCTTTTATTCCATCGCCACCGACATCACCCAGCTGGGGCCTGACACGTCAGGTGCAGGCAGCAAGCCAGTTCACTATTGAATGAATAGCTGCTTGCGCAGTCAGTACCTGCGCCACAGCCCTTTTTGACCAGATTGGCTAATTTGCCTCAGTCACAAAAACCGTCATTCCCGCGAAGGCGGGAATGACGCAGGGGCTGCATGTCTGAGCCAGTAGCCAATCAGGCTGTTTGATGCATCGACCCGCTACTGCCGCGCTGGTTTTTCTCTTTTTCCGCGCGGAAGAAGCCAGCCGGGCCAGCGGCCTGCCTGGCAAACCAGCGTGCTGGCGCGCCATGCAACCCTGCGCCGCCCGCTAAAGAAGCGTCGCCAACCGCAGCCAATGGGGCTATAAACAAATCCATGAATACCCCACTTTCCAGTCATCACGCGCCCGAGACGGCGCCACGCCCGACCCACCTGCGTGTCCACACCTACCACGGCTTGCGGCCCGGCCCGCGCCTGCTGGTGCTGGGCGCGGTGCATGGCAACGAAACCTGCGGCACCCGCGCCAGCTTGCAGGTGCTGGCCGACATCGACAGCGGCGCCATCGCCATCGAGCGCGGCAGCGTGACCTTTGTGCCGGTCACCAACCCGCTGGCCTACCAGCGCGGCCAGCGCACCGGCGAGCGCAACCTGAACCGCAACATGGCGCCCAGCGCGATTCCACAGGATTTCGAGGACCGCATCGCCAATGTGCTGTGCCCGCTGCTGCAGGCGCATGACGCGCTGCTCGACCTGCATTCGTTCCATACCGGCGGCGCGCCGTTCGTGATGGTCGGGCCAGCCAACAACCAGGGCGAGCTGGAGCCGTTCTCCCATGCCGACGAAGAGATGCGGCTGGCCCTGCACACCGGGGCGCCGCGCATCGTCGAAGGCTGGCTGCCCACCTACGCGCACGGCGTGCGGCGACGGGCGGCGGCGCCCCTGCCGGCGGCCAGCGCTCGGGCGCAAAGCCTGGTCACCGACACCAACTACGGCGTCGGCACCACCGAATACATGCGTTCGCGCGGCGGCTACGGCGTCACGCTCGAATGCGGCCAGCATGACGACCCGCAGGCGGTCGATGTGGCGCGCCATGCGATCCTGCAGACACTGGCGCTGCTGGGCATTTCACCGCTGCCGCTGAAACCGGAGCCGGCGGCGCGGGAAATTTTGCGGCTGGTCGATGTGATCGACCGCGAGCATGTGGGCGACAGCTTTGTGCGCGAATGGCAAAGCTTTGACGCGGTGAAGGCTGGCGAGCTGATCGGCACGCGGCATGGCGGCGCCGCCATCACCGCGCCGCTGGACGGCTTCATCGTCTTTCCCAATCCACGCGCCGAGGCGGGGCAGGAATGGTTTTATTTTGCCGAGCGCCGGGTATGAAGCCGGCGCTACTGCAAGTTTTTGCTATCGAATAAATAGCTGCTTGCGCAGGCAATGATTGCGCTGCGGGTCTTTTTGGCTTGAATTCAAAGGCCAGCGGACAAATCAGGCGCTGCTGCGCCGAGTTGGGCTTGAAGATTCAAGCGCTGGCGCGGCCTCTTATGGCTTGAGCGACTGGAAAAGCATCAAAAATGCCTCCAGCGCAATGACCGCATGCGCGGGCAGCTATTAAATCAATAGCTGCCCGCGCACCTTGAGCAAACTCAGCCCCTCACACCTTCACGCCTTCACACGCGACGCAAACGTCTTGCGGAATTTCTCCACCTTCGGGCCGACAACGAAGGCGCAGTAACCCTGGTTCGGGTTGTTCTCGAAATAGTCCTGGTGGTAGCTTTCGGCCGGCCAGTAGTTCGCCAGCGGCAGCACTTCGGTCACGATGGGCTTGCCGAAAGTCTTGTCCTGGCTGGCTTCGCGGATGAAGCCGTCGATGACCTCTTTTTGCTCGGGCGTTTCGTAATAAATGCCGCTCCGGTACTGGGTGCCGGCGTCGTTGCCCTGGCGGTTCAGGCTGGTCGGGTCATGGACCACGAAGAAGATTTCCAGGATTTCGCGCAGCGTGATCTCGGCCGGGTCGAACGTCAGCTTGACGACCTCGTTGCAGCCGGTGCGGCCGGTGCAGACCTGCTCGTAGGTCGGCCGGGCCGCCTGGCCGTTGCTGTAGCCCGACTCCACGTCGGTGACGCCGCGCACCTTGACGTACACCGCCTCGGTGCACCAGAAGCAGCCGCCGCCCAGGGTGATGGTTTGTGATTCGCTCATTGATTTTTTCCTTTGCTGATGGAACGGATGGCCGATGGGCCCGCTGAACCTGTGAACCGCCGAAGCCGGGCCGCCTGGGTCACTTTAGCCCGCTTCGCTATTCCTTTGCGAAGCGTGGGCTACCCGCACCGCCGCCACGAAGGCCGTGAGCGCCGGATGGCCTTGCGAGGTTTTCCACAGGCAATGGGTGTCGTAAGGCGCAGTCGCCCGGTCCAGCGGCACGAACGCGGTGCCCGCCATCGCCGACTGGCCGAGCGCGGCCGGTACCAAGGCCACGCCCATGCCCTGCGACACCAGCGAGACCACGCTCAGCCAGTGGCGCAACTCATAGCGGATCTCGGGGTAAAAGCCGGCATCGCTGCAGATGGCGATGATGCGGTCGTGGTAGTCGGGCGACACCGTGCGCGACACCACGGCGAATGCCTCGCCCTGCAGCTGCCCGAGCGACAGGAAAGGCGCTGCGGCCAGCGCATGGCCGGCGGGCAGGCAGCCGACCAGCGCCTGGCTGGACACCAGGATTTGCGACAGCTCGCGCGGCACCCGCGTGGTGTGGACAAAGCCGATGTCGAGCCGGCCGTGGGCCAGCTCGACGAGCTGCTCGCTCGAACTGAGTTCCTTCAGCGTCAGGCGCAGCAGCGGGTGCTGCGCCTGGAAACGCGCCAGGATGCCCGGCAGCCCGCTGTAGAGCATGGTGCCGGCAAAGCCGATGGACAAGCTGCCGGCCATGCCCTGCCCCACGTCCCGCGCATGGCTGGCCGCCTGCGCCGCCTGCACCAAGAGCGCCCGCGCCGCCGGCACGAAGGCCAGGCCGGCGGCGGTCAGCGCGACCTGCTTGCTGCTGCGGGTGAACAGCCGGGCGCCGACCGAGGCTTCGAGCTGCTGGATGTTGAGCGACAGCGGCGGCTGGGAGATCGACAGGCGGCTGGCGGCGCGGCCGAAGTGCAGTTCTTCAGCCAGAACGAGAAAATAGCGCAGGTGCCGGAATTCCATGGATACAAATAATATATCGTTGAATCATTATTTGATATTGGACAAGTATCCATGGCTGGCCAACAATGCAAGGCACGAGACAAGCGCCATCACCGCGCATTAAACTTTGCCACCACCTAAAGGAGCCGCACCATGAAAGCCAAATTCAACTGGGAAGACCCGTTTTTCCTGACCGAGCAGCTGACCGACGACGAGCGCGCCATCCAGGAGGCCGCCCATGCCTTCTGCCAGGAAAAGCTGCAGCCGCGTGTGCTGATGGCCGCGCGCAACGAACATTTCGACCGCGAGATCATGAACGAGGCCGGCGAGATGGGCTTTCTGGGCTCGACCATCGAAGGCTACGGCTGCGCCGGGCTGAACTATGTGTCCTACGGCTTGGTGGCGCGCGAAGTCGAGCGGGTGGACAGCGGCTACCGCAGCGCCATCAGCGTGCAATCTTCGCTGGTCATGCACCCGATCAACGCCTACGGCAGCGAAGCGCAGCGTGAGAAATACCTGCCCAAGCTGGCCACTTGCGAATGGGTCGGCTGCTTCGGCCTGACCGAGCCTAACCACGGCTCCGACCCGGCCAGCATGCTGACCCGCGCCAAGCCCGCCACACGCGACGGTATAGGCGGCTACATCGTCAAGGGTTCCAAGATGTGGATCACCAACAGCCCCATCGCCGATGTGTTCGTGGTCTGGGCCAAGGTCGAAGACGAAGACGGCAAGGTCGGCGGCCAGGAGGCGATTCGCGGCTTCGTGCTCGAAAAAGGCATGAAGGGCCTGTCGGCGCCCAAGATCGAGGGCAAGATGAGCCTGCGCGCCAGCATCACCGGCGAGATCGTGATGGACGACGTGTTCGTGCCCGAAGCCAACCTGCTGCCCAATGTCTCGGGCTTGAAAGGCCCGTTCGGCTGCCTGAACAAGGCGCGCTACGGCATTGCCTGGGGCGCGCTGGGCGCGGCCGAGGACTGCTGGTTCCGCGCCCGCAACTACACCATGGACCGCCAGCAGTTCGGCCGCCCGCTGGCGCAGAACCAGCTGATCCAGAAAAAACTGGCCGACATGCAGACCGAGATCACGCTGGGCCTGCAGGCTTGCCTGCGCGTCGGCCGGCTGATGGACGAAGACCGGGCGGTGCCCGAGATGATCTCGCTGATCAAGCGCAACTCATGCGGAAAGTCGCTCGACATCGCCCGCATGGCCAGAGACATGCACGGCGGCAACGGCATTCACGACGAATACCATGTGATACGCCACATGATAAACCTGGAAACCGTCAACACCTACGAAGGCACGCATGACGTGCATGCGCTGATCCTGGGACGCGCGCAGACCGGGCTGCAGGCGTTTTATTGATGGGGAGATGGAAGTTTCCATTATTGAAATGCGTCAATCGGTCCACCTTGCGCGCTCCCTGATCAGGCCCTGCCTGCTGGCAGCACTCGGTTTGGTTTTTTCGCTGGCCAGCGCACAGGACTATCTGCCTGTCAGCTGCGACAAACCGCTGCCTTACGAAGGCCCGGCCGCATACGGCGGCCCGGTGCTGCTGCCCACGGAAAAATTTTCCGTGGCGGGCGAGCTGGACCCCGCCACCAGCGGGCGTCTCGGACAAGGGCATGCCGATGCGATGCACCACGCCAAGGCCACCGCCATGAGCGCGGCCGTATGGACAAAGGAGGGGCGGTGGTCGGCCACGAAAATCGCCGACGGCACCGACACCGGGCTGAAACTTTATTGGGCCAGCGTGGGCAAGGCGGTCACCGCCGCCCTCGTCATGAAGCTGGTTCAGGAAGGCAGGCTGAGCCTTGAGCAGCCGGTATCCACATGGTTTGCCGCTTTCCCGAACAGCGCGGTCATGACGCTGGATGACCTGCTTCGCCACACGGCGGGGGTTTTCAGCGCCAACGAAGACCGGGTGGTGATCCGCGAGCCGCGTTACCGCTCACCCGAGGAGAGTGTCGCGATTGCCGCACGGCACGGCCCCATGTTCTGCCCCGGCCAGCGGTGGCGCTACTCCAATACCGGCTACGCCATGCTGGGCCGCATTATTGAAGCCGTCGAAGGCCAGCCCTACCACCAAGTGGTTCGGGCGCGCATCAGCGCCCCGCTGGGCCTGCACAGTTTTCGCGCACTGGAGCCCCTGGAGGAGAACCCGCCCGATGTTGCCCGTCTGTCCCCCGCCGACCCTTCGCAACCCATGATGGTCCCCTCGTGGGGTGGTGCGGCCGGCAATATCGTGGCCTCGGCCGCCGACATGGTGACGTTCTGGCATGCACTGCTGACGTCAAGGATTCTGAATGCGGACAACACGGCCCGGCTTTTTGAGCCGCTCTTGCCCATGTTTGATACCGGCACTTTTTATGGGCGAGGCGTGATGCTTCATGCCCTGCCCGCCGCACCGGGAACAGCGTCCCCTGTCTGGCTGGGCCACAGCGGCGGTGCCTCTGGCGTCAAGGCGGTGGTTGCCTACGCGCCGCAACAGCAAGTCTTTGTGGCGGTTTCGCTTTCCGGCGATGGTTCGGCGCACGCCTCGGCCAACTTGTTGCTCAGCCGCCTGCGGGTGACGCCCTGAAGCGGCCCGGTAAACTCAAGTCAAGCGCGAGGGTGAAAAACCTGGACGGAAACCGCATCCTGACTCAATTTAATGGCCTTTTTGGCCTCCTGCGCAGGCCATCATTGCGCAGTTAGCTACTATTTTCATAGCAATTAATGGAACTTGGCGTTTTCAAGCCGCTGCTGGCCGCCCTGGCGCTGCCGCCGCTTTCGCCGCTGCTGCTGGCGCTGCTGGGCCTGCTGATGGCCGGACGGCGGCGGCGCGGCGGCCTGGCGCTTGCCACGCTGGCGCTGCTGGCGCTGTGGCTGCTCAGCTGCCACGGCACGGCGGTCTGGCTGGGGCGGCATGCGCTGCCGCAGTTCGCGCCGACCTCGGCTGCCCAGCTCAAGGCCGCAAAGGCGCAGGCCATCGTGATTCTGGGCGGTGGCCTGCTGCCGGGCGCGCCCGAATACGGCAGCGCACCCCAGCCCGCCCCCGCCACCGCAACCCGGCTGCGCTACGGCGTCTGGCTGGCGCGCCAATCCGGCCTGCCAGTGGCGTTTTCGGGCGGCACCGGCTGGGCGGCCAACGGCATGCAGCCAGCCTCCGAAGCCGACGTGGCGGCCCAGGTGGCACTGCAAGACTACGGCGTGAAGCTGCGCTGGCGTGAATCGGCCTCTCGCGACACCTGGGAAAATGCGCGCTTCACCGCTGCCCTGCTGCAACGCGAAGGCGTGCAGCACATCGCCCTCGTCACGGACGCTTGGCACATGCCGCGCTCGGTCGCGGCTTTCGAGCGCGCCGGCTTTGCGGTGACGCCGGCGCCGACGGGCTTCATCCTGCCGCTCGAGCATGAGCTGCTGCAATGGCTTCCATCGGGACAGGGTCTTCACAATACCCGGCTGGTGCTGCGCGAATGCCTGGGCCTGCTGGTGAGCCGCCTGAAGCTGGACTGAGCACAGCTTTTGATGTGACCCTGGGCCGGGGCGTTGACGCGGAAAAGCCAAGACGCTACATTACTAACCAGCCAGTCAGTAATAAACATGCCGCTTACTCCCCCAACGCCCGACCTCCCCCCGATTACCGCCACCCGACGTGAACGGCGCAAAGAAGCCCGTCCGGGCGAGTTGCTCGAAGCCGCGCTGGACCTGTTTGTCGAAAAAGGCTTTGCCGCCACCCGGGTCGAGGAGGTCGCGGCCCGCGCCGGGGTGTCAAAGGGCACGCTGTTCCTGTATTTCCCAAGCAAGGACGAGTTGTTCAAGGCGGTGGTGCGCGAGAATCTTTCGGGCAGGTTTGTGGAATGGAACAACGACTTCGAAACCTTCCAAGGCTCAACCCACGACATGATGACCTACTGCATGCATTCCTGGTGGGAGCGGGTCGGCTCGACCAAGGCCGCCGGCATCGCCAAGCTGATGATGAGCGAAGCCGGCAATTTTCCGCAGATCACCGACTTCTATCGGCAGGAGGTCATCGAGCCGGGCCACACGCTGATCCGCCGGATTCTGCAGCGCGGCATGGACAAGGGCGAATTTCGCCCGCTTGACCTGGACTATGCGGTTTTCAGCGTGCTGGCGCCGATGCTCTTCATGATGCTGAGCCGCTACTCCAAAGGGATTTGCATTCCGCAAGGCCTGGAACTCGACCCGAAACGCTACCTTGCCTCGCAACTCGACATCATCCTGCACGGGCTGGGCCCCAGGCCGGCCGATGGCGCCCACGCTGCGCGGAAAGCCTGACACACCATGGCACGCTGGATCAAATGGGCAATTGCCCTTCTCGCAGTCCTGCTGCTGGCCGCCGGGGTCGTGAACCGCCTGTCGGCGCGCAAGGCCGGGCAGCAGGCGCTGGCGGCCAGCAGCGCCGCCACCGGCGCCGGGCGGGTGGAGCTGGCGGCCACCGATGTGGTGAAAGCCGCTCTGCACGACCTGACGCAGGCCCTGCCGATCTCGGGTGTGCTCAAGGCCGTGAACTCGGCCGTCATCAAGGCGCGGGTGGCCGGCGAGCTGCAGGACTTGAGCGTGCGCGAAGGCGATGCGGTCAAGGCCGGCCAGGTGATTGCCCGCATCGAGGCGGCCGAATACCAGTCGCGGCTGCGCCAGGCCAAAGAGCAGGCCGCGTCGAGCAAGGCGCAGGTCGATGTGGTGCAGCGCCAGTACGACAACAACCAGGCGCTGGTGGCGCAGGGCTTCATCTCGCGCACTGCGCTGGACACCTCGCTGGCGAACCTGAACGCGGCCCGGTCCACCTATCAGGCGGCGCTGGCCGGCGCCGAAGTGGCCGCCAAGGCGATTCAGGACACCGTGCTGAAGTCGCCGATTGCCGGCCAGGTGTCGCAGCGGCTGGCCCAGCCGGGCGAGCGCGTGGGCATCGACAGCCGGATTGTCGAGGTGGTCGATCTGAGCCGGCTGGAGCTTGAGGCCAGCCTGGGCGCGCAGGAGTCGATGACGGTGCGCATCGGCCAGGCCGCCCGGCTGCAGATCGAGGGCAGCCCGCAGGCGGTGACGGCCAGGGTGGCGCGCATCAACCCCAGCGCGCAGGCCGGCAGCCGCAGCGTGCTGGTGTACCTGGGCATCGACAATACCGGCGGCGCCGGCACCGCCGTGAATGCCCTGCCGCTGCGCCAGGGGCTGTTTGCACAGGGCACGCTGGACACGGCGCAGGCGTCGATGCTGGCGGTGCCGCTTGACAGCGTGCGCACCGACAAGCCGCAGCTCTACGTGCAGACGGTGGAGGACGGCAAGGTTCGGCACCGGCCGGTCGAGCCGGGCACGCGCGGCACAGCGGGCGGCGACACGCTGGTGGCGGTCAAGGGGCTGGCCGAGGGCACGCTGGTGGTTCGCGGTCATGTCGGCCTCCTGCGCGAAGGCGCCAGCGTGCGCTTCACGCCCATCGCGGCGCCCGCTGCCGGCCAGGCCCCCGGCATGCCGGCCGCCTCGAAACCCGCGCCCTGACGGCCCAGGCCCGTCACCGCGCTTGCAGGCAATTCAACGATGTGGTTCACCCAGGTCAGTCTTAAAAATCCGGTCTTCGCCACCATGGCGATGCTGGCCATCGTGGTGCTCGGGCTGTTTTCCTACCAGCGCATGCAGGTGGACCAGTTCCCGAACATCGACTTCCCGGTGGTTGTGGTCACCGCCGAGTACCCCGGCGCCGCGCCCGAAATCGTTGAAAGCGAAGTCACCCGCAAGATCGAGGAAGGCGTCAACTCGGTGGCCGGCGTCAACGCCCTGACCTCGCGCAGCTACGAAGGCCAGGCGGTCGTCATCATCGAGTTCCAGCTGTCCGTCGATGGCCGCAAGGCGGCCGAGGACGTGCGCGAGAAGATAGCCGCCCTGCGGCCCACGCTCAGGGACGAGGTGAAGGAGCCCCGCGTGCTGCGCTTCGACCCCTCCAGCCGCGCCATCTGGTCGGTGGCTGTGCTGCCCGATAGTGGCGCCAAACCCTTGTCAGCCGTGGAGTTGACCAGCTGGGCCGACCAGGTGCTGAAAAAACGGCTTGAAAACGTGCCCGGCGCCGGCTCGGTCACGCTGGTGGGCGCCACCAAGCGCGAGATCAATATCTACCTCGACCCGCAGGCGATGGAGTCGCTGGGCGTTAGCGCCGACCAGGTGGTGAGCGCGGTGCGCGCTGAGAACCAGGACCTGCCGCTGGGCAACATCCGCTCGCTGGCCCAGGAGCGGGTGGTCAGGATCGACGCCCGCATGAAGCGGCCCGAGGACTTCGCCAGCATCATCGTGACCCGCAGAGGCGGCACGGCCATCACCGTGGGCCAGCTGGCCAGGGTAGCCGATGGCGCCCAGGAAATCGACAGCCTGGCGCTCTACAACGGCCAGCGCACCCTGCTGCTGACGGTGCAAAAAGCCCAGGACGAAAACACTATTCAAGTGGTCGATGGGCTGAACCGGGCGGTTGACGCCATCCGGCCGCAGCTGCCGCCCGGCGCCCGGCTCGAACTCATCCTGGACGCCTCGCGGCCGATCCGGGTCGCGGTCGAGAACGTGCGCCGCACGCTCATCGAAGGCGCGCTGCTGACGGTGCTGATCGTGTTCCTGTTCCTCAACTCCTGGCGCTCGACGGTCATCACCGGGCTGACGCTGCCGATCTCGATCATCGGCACCTTCCTGTTCATGAACCTGTTCGGCTTCACCATCAACATGGTCACGCTGATGGCGCTGTCGCTGTGCGTGGGCCTGTTGATCGACGACGCTATCGTGGTGCGCGAGAACATCGTGCGCCATGTGCGGATGGGCAAGTCGCCTTACCTGGCGTCGCTCGACGGCACGCAGGAAATCGGGCTGGCGATGCTGGCGACCTCGCTGTCCATCGTGGCGGTGTTTCTGCCGATTGGCTTCATGGGCGGCATCATCGGCAAGTTCTTCCACGAGTTCGGCATCACCATCGTGGCGGCGGTGCTGATCTCGATGTTCGTCAGCTTCACGCTCGACCCGATGCTGTCGAGCATCTGGCACGACCCGGCGATTGAGCTGCAGGGCCAGCCGCGCGGGCCGGCCACGCTGTACGACAAGACCATCGGCCGGGTCACCGGCTGGTTCGACGGCGCCACCGAAGCCATGAGCCTGCGCTACCAAGGCCTGCTGCGCTGGTCGCTGGTCCACAAGCTGGCCACGCTGGCGCTGGCGCTGGCGGTTTTCGTCATCAGCATTTTCATGGTGCCGCTGCTGGGTACCGAGTTCGTGCCCAAGGCCGACTTCTCGGAAACCTCGCTCAACTTCAACACGCCGGTCGGCTCGTCGCTCGAAGCGACCGAAGCCAAGGCGCGCCAGGTGGACAGCATCATCCGCGAGTTCCCCGAGGTGCGCTACACCGTCGCCACCCTGAACACCGGCAATGCGCAAGGGAAAATGTATGCCAGCGTCTATGTGCGGCTGGTGGACCGCAAGGCGCGCAGCCGCAGCGCCGAGCAGCTGGCGGCCGCACTGCGCGAGCGGCTCGGGCAGGTGGCCGGCATCACCGTCACCCATGCCGGCCTGCTCGACGCGGTGGGCGGCAACAAGCAGGTCGAGTTCTCGCTGCAGGGGCCGGACCTGAAGGAGCTGGGCCGGCTGACGCGGGAAGTCACGGACAGGATTCGCGGCATTCCCGGCCTGGTCGATCTCGATTCGAGCCTGAAGGCCGAGCAGCCGGTGATCGCGCTGGATGTGCGGCGCGAAGCCGCCTCCAGCCTGGGCCTGTCGGCGCCCCAGATCGGCGCGTCGCTGCGCACCCTGATTGCCGGCCAGACCGTGGGCAACTGGCGCGCCCCGGACGACCAGACCTATGACGTGAACGTGCGGCTGGCGCCCGACGCCCGCAATGCGCCGCAAGACCTGGAGCGCCTGCCCTTCATGAGCAGCGCCATGGGCTTCAATGCCGACGGCTCGGCCCGCATCGTGCGGCTCAGCCAGGTCGCCAGCGTGCGCGAAGCCACCGGGCCGAACCAGATCAACCGGCGCGACATGACGCGCGAAGTCGCCATCAATGCCAATGTCTATCAGCGCTCGGCCGGCGAGGTGTCCGGCGACATCAAGGCCGCGCTGGAGGCCATGAGCCTGCCGCCCGGCTACCGCTACCAGTTCAGCGGCTCGACCAAGAGCATGGCCGAGTCCTTCGGCTATGCGGTGTCGGCGCTGGTCATGGCGATTCTTTTCATCTACATGATCCTGGCCAGCCAGTTCAAGAGCTTTTTGCAGCCCCTGGCCCTGATGACCGCGCTGCCGCTGACGCTGATCGGCGTGGTGCTGGCGCTGCTGCTGTTCGGCTCGACGCTGTCGATGTTCTCCATCATTGGCATCGTCATGCTGATGGGGCTGGTCACCAAGAACGCCATTTTGCTGGTCGATTTCGCCATCCGCATGCGACAGGACCATATCGATGTGGACGGCCGGCGCATTCCCGGCATGGAGCGCAGCGAAGCCCTGCTGCTGGCCGCCAGGGTCAGGCTGCGGCCGATCCTGATGACCACGCTGGCGATGATCTTCGGCATGGTGCCGCTGGCCTTCGCGCTCACCGAAGGCTCCGAGCAGCGCGCCCCGATGGGCCAGGCGGTGATCGGCGGCGTCATCACCTCGTCGCTGCTGACGCTGGTGGTGGTGCCGGTGGCCTACTGCTACATGGACGACCTGGCGCAGTGGTTCAAGCGCCGCTTCAAGGGGAAGGCGCAGGCTGCGCCGGGAGCCGGAACCGGCGCGCCGGCACGGCCCGCCAGCACGACGGCCGTCTAAAATCAGCGGCCAGGCGCCTCCATGCCCACCCCCTTCACCCTCACATCCCACCGCACAACAACAGGTCCGCCATGAACTACGAACAAGCCCGCTTCAACATGATCGAGCAGCAAATCCGCCCCTGGGAGGTGCTGGACAGCCAGGTGCTGTCCCTGCTGGCGGTGATGCGGCGCGAGGATTTCGTGCCGCCGGCGTGCAAGGCGCTGGCCTTCAGCGACATGCAGATTCCGCTGCCGCCGCAAAAAAATGCCAGCCAGTGCATGCTGGACCCCAAGGTCGAAGCCCGCATCCTGCAGGACCTGGGCGTTCAAAAGCATGAAAAAGTGCTGGAGATCGGCACCGGCTCGGGCTACATGGCCGCGCTGCTGGCGCACCGGGCGCAGCAGGTCATCACCCTGGAGATCGAGCCTGCGCTGGTGGACACCGCCCGCAACAACCTGCAGAAGGCCGGCATCTACAACGCCGAAGTCCGCCAGGCCGATGGCGCCGCCGGCCTGGGCACAACCGGCGGTGGCAGCGCGCTGGGCGGCCCGTTCGATGTGATCGTGCTCAGCGGCTCGGTGGCCGAAGTGCCGCCCGCGCTGCTGGCGCAGCTGAAGGTGGGCGGCCGCCTGAGCGCCATCGTCGGCTACGAGCCGATGATGCGCGCCACGCTCATCACCCGCGTCGGTGCGGACGCCTTTCGCACCACGCAAGGCTGGGACACGGTGGCGCCCCGGCTGCTCAATTTCCCCGAGCCGTCGAAATTCACTTTCTGAACCTCAATTCCTGCCCACAAGCACCGCAAGGCCAGCCCGATGATTCCCCAATTGAACCTGTCCGACTTCGCCGCCTGGCGCGACCGCGCCACTGCTGCCACGCCCGCCGCCCTGCCCATCGTGCTGGACGTGCGCGAGCCCTGGGAGCTGCAGGCCGCCTGCGTCAGGGAAGACGGCTTCACCCTGCTGGCGATTCCGATGCGCGAGATTCCGGCGCGGGTGGCCGAGCTGCAGGCCACGCACGGCGCCGACCATCCGGTGGCCTGCCTGTGCCATCACGGCATGCGCAGCCTGCAGGTGGCCAACTACCTGGCGCAAAGCGGTTTTGGCGAAGTCGTCAACCTGCAGGGCGGCATTGATGCCTGGTCGCAGCTGGTGGATCCCGGCGTGCCGCGCTATTGACGGCCTGGCGCCTGACGGCGCTTTCAGGGTTGGTGCCTGAAGCCGGTCCTGCGCCGCGCCCCGCCTGCGGGCACTTTTTCTCGTTTCGTTTCCTTTCCGATTCATTCAACCCTTTCGCAAGACGCCATGAACCTGCCTGCCCAACCGCCGCTGTACCGCTTGTCGATAGTGCCCGTGTCGCTGGCATTTGCCCTGGCAGCGCTGGCGCCCCTGGCGCAAGCCCAGAGCCTGGTGGAGCTGTATGAATCGGCCCGCGCCTTCGACGCCACCTACCAGTCGGCCCGGCTGCAGTACGACGCCAACCTTGCCCGCGCCGACCAGGCCAGGGCCGGCATCCTGCCGTCTGCCGGACTGTCGGCGGGCGCCTCGCGGATCAACGCCGAAGTGACCACGCCCGTGGCCCGGGGCAGCACCAGCTACAACTCCCAGAATGCCAGCCTGAGCGCCAGCCAGCCGCTGTACCGGCCGGGCAACTGGGCCACCTACGAGCAGGGCTTCAGGCAGATCGACCTGGCGCGGGCGCAGCTCGAAGCAGCCGAGCAGGACTTGATCGTGCGCACCAGCCAGGCCTACTTCGACGTGCTGGCCGCGCAGGACACACTGGCCTTCGTGCGGGCGCAAAAGCAGGCTGTGGCCGAGCAGCTGGCGTTTGCCAAGCGCAACTTCGAGGTCGGCACCTCCACCATCACCGACACCCGCGAGGCGCAGGCGCGCTTCGACCTGGTGACGGCCCAGGAAATCGCCGCCGAGAACGATTTGCGGGTGCGCAAGATCGCCCTCGACCAGCTGGTCGGCGTCACCGAGTCGCAGCCCAGGGCGCTCCTGGTTCCGGTGAACCTGCCAGCCGTCGTGCCGGCCGATGTGAATACCTGGGTGCAGCAGTCCGAAGGCGTGCATCCGGCCATCCGCCAGGCCCGCAGCAGCGCCGACATTGCCGAGCTGGAAGTCGCCAAGGCCGAGGCCGGCCACAAGCCCACGCTCGACGCCGTGGCCAGCTACACCGTCACCAAAAACCCGACCAGCACCGTGCAGAGTGGCATTTCCTCCCGCGCCAACAGCGGCAGCATCGGGCTGCAGTTCAACCTGCCGCTGTTTGCCGGCTTTGCCACGCAAAACCGCATCCGCGAAACGCTGTCGCTGCGCGACCGGACACTGAGCGACCTTGAAGGCACCCGCCGCAGCGTGGCGCAGAACGTGCGCACCGCCTATTTCGGCGTGCAGTCGGGCCAGGGCCAGGTGCGGGCGCTGGAGGCGGCCGAGCTGTCGAGCCAGAGCGCGCTCGACGCCAACCGGCTGGGCTACCAGGTCGGGGTGCGCATCAATATCGACGTGCTCAATGCCCAGAGCCAGCTGTTCCAGACCAAGCGCGACCTGGCCCAGGCGCGCTACAACGTGCTGCTGGGCGGCCTGCGCCTGCGCCAGGCCAGCGGCATGCTGTCGCCGGCCGATCTGCTGCAGGTCAATGCCTTGCTGGCCCGGTAAGGCCGGCAGGCCAGTTCCGCATCACCCTAGCTGTGAAACATGGCGTTCAAGGCGACCTGCGGTTTTTGCTATTTAATTAATAGCTGCCTGCGCAGGCTATTCCTGCGCTAGAGGCCTATTTGATGCATGAAACAGCACTGCGGCGCCATCAGGCTGAGTGGCAAAAAACGCCAAAGGCCAGGGCTGGCACTGGTCAAAAATGGCTCCGGCGCAGAAAGGGTCTGCGCAGATAGCTATTAAATCAGTAGCAATCAGACTAACGAGCCGCAACTGTTGCATGCCAGGCTGATACCCCTCCAGCCCGCCTCGGGGTAGAAGGCGCCACGGCAGGCACAGCCGGGAAAGGCTTGATTTCCACTAAACGACCTGCGGGACCCACCAAGCCACGCCTGATGGAAATACTTATAAAGCTATGAATAAGAAACAAATTGTGTAAAATTTTTACAACTAACTTCTCAAGCTTTATTACAAATAACACAATTCATGAACCTTGAAATCCGGGAACGGAACACCGCCTCGAATGAGCTATGGTGGCAGACTCTTTGGGTCATGCAGCAAATGACAATACTTGTCATATCTGTCACATTTATCAACTACCCAACCACAGTAGGTGAAAATGCATCAATCTCTAACCCTGCAATGACAGTGGCACAGCCCGGCATTCAAAACGCTGCTGCATCACAGGCACCCAACCCGGCGTTTTAATTGTTCAAAGCGATCTTCATGGCCATCCACCCTGACCGACCTAGCGACCCACATCCGCTGGCACCCTTGAGCGCCAGCACCCTGACCGACGCCGACTACCGGCTGATGGTCGAGGCTGTGGCCGACTACGCCATCTTTCACCTGGACCCGGAGGGCGTGATCCTGAGCTGGAACACCGGCGCCCGCAAGATGAAGGGTTATGAAGCGCATGAGGTGGTGGGCCGTTCCATCGACATGTTCTATCCGCAGGATCGGCTTGACCAGGGCTGGCCGGCACACGAGCTGAAGGTGGCCCGCGAGGCCGGCATGTTCGAGGACGAAGGCTGGCGCCTGCGCAAGGATGGCACGCAGTTCTGGGCCAATATCATCATCACGCGGATGTCCGGCCCCAACGGCGAGCTGCGCGGTTTTTCCAAGATCACCCGCGACCTGAGCGAGCGCCGCGGCCAGGAAGAAGCGCTGCGCCTGAGCGAGGAGCGCTTTCGCCTCTTGATCGAGAGCGTGCAGGATTACGCGATCTTCATGCTCGACATTACAGGCCATGTCATGAGCTGGAATGCCGGGGCGCAAAAGAGCAAGGGCTACGAGGCGGCGGAGATCATCGGCAAGCACTTCTCGGTCTTCTATCCGGCCGACATCGACCCGGGCTGGCCCGACCAGGCGCTTCGGCTGGCGGTCCAGCACGGGCGCCTCGAAGATGAAGGCTGGCGCGTGCGCAAGGACGGCAGCCGTTTCTGGGCCAGCGTCATCATCACCCCGATCACCGACGGCAGCGGCCAGCTGCGGGGATTCGCCAAGGTCACGCGCGACCTGACCGCGCGGCGGCGGGTCACGACGCTTGAAGACGAGGGCCGGCGCATCACGAAATTCCTGGCGATGCTGGGCCATGAGCTGCGCAACCCGCTGGCGCCCATTTCCAATGCCGTGGCGTTGCTGGAGCGCGAGCAGAGCCCCTCGAAGTCGCTGCGCGCCACGCGCGAGATCATCGGCCGCCAGCTCAAGCACCTCAATCGCCTGGTGGACGACCTGCTGGACGTGGGCCGCATCACCAGCGGCAAGATCCAGCTCGAATCCAAGCCGGTGCGCATCCGCGACGCGGTGCAGGAGGCGATTGAAGCCGTCAGGCCGCTGGTGGAGAGCAAGCTGCACCGCCTCGATGTGCAGGCCGAGGCCAGCGACCCCTGGGTGCTGGGCGACCGCGCCCGCATCGTCCAGGCGGTGTCCAACCTGCTGAACAACGCGGCCAAGTTCACGCCGTCCGGCGGCCACATCACCCTGAACCTGCTGGCAACCGCCACCAGCGCCGAACTCACCGTGACCGACAACGGGCCGGGCGTGCCGCCGCAGGACCTGCTGCGGATTTTCGACCTGTTCGCCCAGGGCGACCAGGACGTTGCGCGCTCGCACGGCGGGCTGGGCCTGGGCCTGAGCCTGGTGCAGCAGATCGTCAGCCTGCATGGCGGCGAGGTCAGCGCCTTCAGCCGAGGCATCGCCGGCAAGGGCAGCGAATTCCTGGTCAGGCTGCCGGCGGTGGCAGCGCCGTCGGACCTGGCCGGCCCCGGCAAGAATCCTTTTGCGCCCAAGCGGGTGCTGGTGGTGGACGACAACATCGACGCCGCCCAGACCATGGGCCTGCTGCTCGACACGCTGGGCTACATTCCCAGCATGGTTTATGACGGCCTGGCCGCCCTCGAGGCCATCAAGACCGACATTCCCGACCTGGTGCTGCTGGACATCGGCCTGCCGGGCCTGAGCGGCCTGCAGGTGGCCCAGCGGGTGCGCGCCGAGATGGTGAACCCGCCGGCGCTGATCGCGGTGACCGGCTACGGGCAGGAGCGCGACCGCGAGGCGAGCTTCAGTGCGGGCTTTTACGAGCACATGACCAAGCCGGTCGATGTGGACCAGTTGATCGGCCTGCTGGACCGGCTGCTGGGCACGCCGCCCGGGGCGGCGCCGCTTTCTCTTTGAAGCTCACCGCCCCGCCGGCTTCTGGCTGCCGTTGAGCAGGTTGGCCGGCGAATACTGGTCGGTCAGCAGCCGGGTATTGGCGGGCCACTGCACATCGGCCGAGAACAACGGCAGCAGCCCCTCCTTGCCGGCGCCGATCGGCTGGAGCCGGGCCTCCAGCTGATCGGCATGGGCATTGATCTGCGCCATGGCCGGCAGTCCGTCATTCCTCGCCAGGATCACCCGGTTGTTTTTCTTCAGGTTGTAGAACCGGCCGAACGCGCTGGCATAGGTGGCCGATTCGGCATCGTAGAGCCGCGACGATGAGAACGTGTTGGCGGCCAGCACGCCGTCCGGCTTGAGCAGCGCCCTGACTTCAAGCAGGTATTCCCGCGTCAGCATGTGCTCCGGGATGTAGAACTGGTCGAACGCGTCGAGGATGACGAGGTCGTAGCGCTTGCCCTGCCTTTGCGCCCGCTTGACGAATACCCGGCCATCCTCGATGGTGACCGTGTCGTTGGCGTCGGGCGAAAAGCCGAAGAAGCGCCGGGCCACTGCCACCACCGACGGGTCGATTTCCACCGTCTCGATGCTGGCCCGGGGCAGCAGCTTTTGCAGCGCCGAAGGCAGCGTTCCCCCGCCCAGGCCAATGACCAGGATGCTGCTTGGCTCGGGCTTGAGGTAGAGGGCGCCCAGCAGCATCCAGGTGTAGTCCAGCACCAGCCGGCCCGGGTCCCGGAGCGAGATGCAGGTCTGCCGCCCGGCGTCGCGAATGCCGAACTTCATGCAGCGCAGACCCTGCTCCTCATAGACCAGAATGTTGCGGTAGAGGGATTTTTCCTGGTAGATCTCACGCGGCTGCGCCTCCGCGCCGGCGGCCAGCAGGCCGGAGGCCAGCATCACGGCCACCTTGAATGACACCTTCCATGCTTCAAGCAGGCTTTGCATGCTTCACCCTCCCCCGTCCAAAAAGCAGTCCGGCCAGGCCGACAGCGACCGAGATCGCCATCATGCCGGCCATGATCTGGTCCAGCTCGAACAGCAGCACCAGGTAGAAAGAGGTCAATAGCGTGCCGAGCGTGCTGCCCAGGGTCGAGACGAAAAACACCTTGCCCGCGACCTGCCCGCTGGTGCCCAGGCTGTCCACCAGCAGCCGGATCGCATACGGCGACACCGCGCCCAGAATCGTGATCGGCAGGAAGAACAGCGCCACCGAGGCGCACAGCGCGCCGTAGCGCGGGTCGCTCACCTGCTCGAAGATGAATTCGAGGATCGGAATCGACGCCAGCACGCACGGCAGCGCCGCCAGCGTAGCCAGCAGCAAGATGGCGCTGAGCTTTTGCAGGCTCGGCTGGCTGGCCGACAGCGTCCCGCCGATCAGATAGCCTATCGACAGCGACAGCATGAACAGCGTGATGATGGCGCCCCAGACATAGATGCCCGAACCGAAGTAAGGCCCCAGCGCCCGCCCGCCGAGCAGCTCCAGCGCCATCACGAAGTAGCCCGACCAGCCGGCCAGCAGGTAGGTCAGGAATCTGGGGCTGGTCATGGGGCGGCTCCGGCTTGTCGCGGTGAGGATGGTGGCGGTTGGAGTGGCGGCCGGTCCATCAGGTGTAGGCCAGCAAGCGGCCACAGGAAATTACCGCCAGCCATAGCGCCAGCGAGGCCAGCGCTTGCAGCCGCGCCACCGCCGGCGCGGCCACATTCGCATTCCACTGCCCCACCGAGCGGTAGATGCCCAGGTGAAACGCCAGCGCATTCAGGCCCGCCAGGGCAATCAGCGCCAGCTTGAGCTGGAACACCCGGTTGCCGATGAAGTCATGCGGATGGGCCGAGAACATCAGCAGCCCCGCCGGCACCACCAGCAGCACGCTGGCCACCGACCACGGCAGCAGGTGCCGCGCCAGCGCCTGCACCGGCAGCAGCCGCGACCAGCCCAGCAGCCGCAGATCGAACATGGCGGCGGCGCCGACCAGCATGACAAAGCCGGAGATGTGGAAGATCTCGACGATGGGGTAGAGCCACAGGCTGCCGCGCATGGCCGCCGACAGCGGCGTCGCCTCCAGCCAGCCCAGAAAGCCGGCAGAGGCGCCAGCGCCCGGCAGCCCGCCCATCATCAGCGCAGCTCCACCGTCTTGCCTTCGACCGTGATGCGTTCGGCCCGCAGCTCCTCGGGCTTGTTGCGGTTCGGGTAGCCATAGACCGAGGCCTGCTTGCCGGCAGCCAGCATCTGCTGCGTCAAGCCCCGGTTTTCCATGCGCGAGGGCGGCGCCAGCACCACCGTCCAGGTCTTGCTGCCGGCCTTGAGCTGGGCGAACCCATGCGGATGGCTGTAGCCCGACGCCTCGATGGTGCCGGCCAGCTCAAGCGGCTGGCCGGCGTCATATTCGCTCCAGCCATGGTGGGCCAGCGCATGGCTGGCGACGAACACGGCCAGGATTGCAATACGTTTCACGGTAAATCCCCTTGTCAGTTAGCCAATGCTGGAAATGGTCAGAAAGCTGGTGCCAAAAGGCGGGCGCCCTGCTTTTCCCTCTTTCTTTTTTCCATGACTTTTTTAACCCAGGGAAGTCAGCCATGTCAATCAGCCAAACCGCCGCGTGCCCAGGCCGGCTGGACACCGGAAAACATCGGGTTAGTCAGGCAATCGTGTCAACCACGCCGCCATCCACCCGCAGCGCCGCGCCGGTGGTGGCTGAAGCCTGCGGCGAGGCAGCATACACCACCAGGTTCGCCACCTCTTCCACGGTGGCGGCGCGCTGGATGATCGAGCTGGGGCGGTGCTTCATCACGAACGCGGCGGCCGTTTCCTCCATCGACAGGCCCGAAGCGTCTTGCGCGTCCTTCAGCATTGCCTCGACGCCCTCCGACAAGGTAGGGCCGGGCAGGATGGCATTGACGGTCACGCCCGTGCCGGCGACCCGCTTGGCCAGGCCGCGCGAAATCGACAGCATGGCGGTTTTGGTAAAGCCGTAGTGGATCATGTCGGCGGGAATGTTCAAGCCCGACTCAGACGACAGGAACAGCACCCGCCCCCAGCCGCGCCGCACCATGGCCGGCAGGTAGGCACGCGACAGGCGCACGCCCGACATGACGTTGACCTCGAAAAACCGGCTCCATTCGGAATCCGGAATCTCGAAGAAATCCTGCGGCCCGTAAATGCCGACGTTGTTGACCAGAATGTCGGCAGACGGCTCTGCGGCCACCAGGGCGGCGCAGCCCTCGGCCGTGCCGACGTCGGCGGCGACGCCGCGAATGCTGGCATGGCCGACTTCCAGGGCCAGCCGGGCAAGGGCCGCCTCGACCGCCGCCGGCGTGCGGCCGTTCACCACCACATCGGCGCCGGCCTGGGCCAGGCCCTTTGCAATCGCATAGCCGATGCCGGCCGTGGAGCCGGTGACGAGGGCGGTCTTGCCCGAAAGATCTATTTTCATGATGCGTTTTCCTTGGGTGATGCCAATGAAGAGTAAAAACCACCGAAGCGAGCGGTCATGCGATTACAGCGCGTCCAGGTCGAGGGCGTCGGCCATGGCCTGGTTGCCGCGATCTCCGGGGTGCAGGTGGTCGCCCGAGTCGAATTCCGGCCTGAGCCGCGCGGGATGCACTGGGTCGTGTGCCAGCTTGTCGAAGTCTGCCACGGTATCGAATTCGCCGCTGCTGCGTATCCACGCATTGATCTGCTGGCGCAGCGCGTCCTTGTGCGGCTGGTAGTAGTTGTCCAGGGGCGTGCCGGGCAGCGCGCCTTCAAAGGGCGTCAGCGTCGCGCCGACGACCCGGACGCCACGCGCATGGGCGCGCGCCACCAGCTGGCGGTAGCCCGCGATCAGCGCATCGGCCGAAGGCGTGGCGCCGCC